>JAAZIX010000003.1 GCA_012800655.1 Clostridiaceae bacterium
TCGGGTAAATACCGACAACGGCTATTACAAGCCGGCTCCAAGGACCATTATCCGAGTTCATCCGGATCGAGATCCGCATAGCGTTGACCGCCGGTATGGATAAATGATTTCAGCTTACGAATCCCCGCCTGACCGTCTTCCGTCGTAGCCGTATATATTGATGTTACGACGGACGCAACCGCCAAAACGAACACACTCACCAGTGAAAAAATCCCTATCGCCGTAGCAAAGTCTGCGGTATGCGAAGTAGCGTCGATATCTGGATACAGTAAAGACGCAACTAATATAAGAGAAAATAGAAATAGAATGATTAAGGAGTACGGCGGCACACCATAGTAGAGCCGGTACCTTACTTCCGTCCCCCGCTCCGTACGGTGCACCCTGCCAAAGGCCTGTGGAAGCTCCAGCAGGCGTCTATCCCATCTCAATTCCGGCTTATACCGCAGATAAAAAAAGGAACCGAGGCGAAACATCTTATAGGCTTCGGAGATCATCGTAAACCAGGAATCTGCGGAAGACTTTATCCCGTCCAAATATTCCTGCGGCGAAGCATCCGTGTAGAACTTTGTCATAAATCAGACTGTCCCCCCCTCAAACGAATCATAGCATTTTTTCTCTTGCTTATAAAGCCGCATTGCCGCTACCTGCTTTGCTGTATAATAGGTATGTTGTTCGACATCAATGTGGAGGTATCAATATGTCTAAGCAAACTATTTGGTCCTACCTGATTCATCTCGGGTATAACATGTGGCTCGAGTCTACGCAACGAGACGGGAATTTGGCGGACGGTTATGCCGAGGATTATTGTTGCGCCAGTGATAAGTTGCGCTTCGATCGCGACTTGTTCTTGGAGTTGCTGCCGCGCATGCAGGCGGCCGGCATCAACACTCTGCTCATTGACTTGGGCGAAGGGTTGCAGTACGAATCACATCCGGAGATTTCCTGCACGGACGCGGTCTCCAAGGCGGAGTTCGCATCTTTGCTCGCCAAGGTGCGCGAACACGGCATTGCGCCGATCCCGAAGCTCAACTTCTCCGCCTGTCACGACGAGTGGATGGGGCCGTACGCCCGCAAAGTCTCGACTCCCGAGTACTACAAGGCCTGTGCGGATCTGATCGCCGAGGTCTACGAACTCTTTGACTCGCCGGAGTATTTCCATCTGGGCATGGACGAAGAGACCTTTGATCATCAGAAGCTGTATGCCTATAAGCTCGTGCGTGACACCGACCTGTGGTGGGCGGATCTCAATTTCTATACCAAGCAAGTGACGGACCGCGGCGCGCGGCCCTGGCTCTGGGCGGATCGCGTCTGGAACCATCCCAATGAGTTCCTTGCGCGCATGCCCAAGGATTTCCTGCTCAGCAATTGGTATTACGGCATAGCTTTCAGCCGCAGTCTGAATTATATCGAGGCTTATCACCAATTAGATGACGCCGGTTTCGAACAAGTGCCGACCGGCGGCAATTGGCGCTGCCAGTGGAACTTTGAGGGAACCGTCAATTATTGTGAGCAGCACCTGACTCCGTCGCTCCTGCTGGGCTTCATGCAGACCGTCTGGCGTCCGACACTCAACGCCGTGAAGTATCGCCATTTCGAAGCTGTCCACGAAGTGGCAAAGAACCGCCGCCCCTTGCGCTCCGAGTAAAACACGCTACCGTTTGAGCGGGGTTCTCGAAAATGTTTGCAAATGTCGGTTCGACTCTTTATAATCAACTCATTAAAGAATTTTAAGGAGTTTTCTGTATGCGCAGGAAAGATTATCCCTTTTATGAGACCACGGTTTTCCGCGACCTCAAGGCAGCAACCGAGGATCCGGCCCGCAGATTTCCCGACCGTGTCGCGATCTCCTGGAAAGACGACCCCGCCGCCCCCGACGTTACTACTCGCACTTACCCCGAAGCCCGCGACGATGTCCGCGCAATCGGCAGTTCTCTCATCGCCCGTGGCTTCAGCGAAGCCCACGTCGCCCTGCTCGGCGAGCCCTCATATGAATGGATTTGCAGCTATTTCGCCCTCATGGGCATCGGCTCCGTCGTCGTCCCGCTCGACCCGGAACTCGCCGCCTCCGACCTGGCTGAGCTGATCAATCACGCTGACTGCACCTATGTTATGTTCGGTGACAATGTTGCCGCGAAGCTCGCCTCCGTACGCTCGGAGCTCCCGCAAATTCGCGAGTGGATTTATATCGGCAAAGCCGGCCGTTTTACAACCGATGCCCCCGCCGCAGAAGGGGGCTCTACGGACGCAAGCGCCGCAGATGAATGCGCCGCGAGCGAAAACGTCGCGGACGAGAACAGCGGCTTCGAACCGACACCCTTGTCGGTAATAATTGCCGACGGAAAAGCCCGTCTGGACGCCGGCGATACCGCCTATCTCGACTATGTCATCGATCCGGATCGTATGGCTACGATCGTTTTCACCTCCGGCACGACCGGCAAGGGCAAGGGTGTCATGCTCAGCCAGAACAATATCGCCCTCGATATGACCAATGGCATGTATCTCTTTGACATTACGCCGAAAACCATGCTGCTTCTGCCGCTACACCACACCTTCGGATCGACCGTCAACCTGGTCGGTCACTACGTGCAGGGCTCGGAGATCTTTATCTCGAGCGGCCTGCGCTATATCGGCAAGGAAATCAAGGAGCAGGGCCCGTCGCACCTCATCCTGGTACCAATTTTTATCGAGAAGATTCACGACCGCATCTGGACAAATATCGCCGCCCGCGGCAAGACCCGAATTGTCCGCCTGGCCATGCGCGTCTCGAACCTGCTCCGCAAAATCGGCATCGACCTGCGGCGCAAGCTGTTCCGCGAAATCCTCGACCAGCTGGGCGGAAAACTTCGGATGATTATCTGCGGCGGCGCGGCACTGCGCCAGGAAATCATCGACGACTTCGACGCTTTCGGCATCACCATCATGAACGGCTACGGCATCACGGAATGCGCCCCGCTCGTGACCTGCAATCGCA
>JAAZIX010000224.1 GCA_012800655.1 Clostridiaceae bacterium
CGGCTGATTTGGCCGACAGCGAGTCGACCGCGGCATTATCTGCGAATTTGGCCGACAGCGAATCGGTCGCGATGCCGTCGACAAGTACGGCGCCTCCGATCCTGATTATTTCGGCGGCGGCGCTTTTGCAGCGCCTGCCGACACCGGAGGATTACCGCGCCGCTTCCCCGTCCTTCGCGGTCGGGGATTACTGCGAACCGACGGAATTGGCGGAGCGACTGACCGATATGGGCTATCGGCGAGCGGATTTGGCCGAGGTGCCGGGGCAGTTTGCCCGGCGCGGCGAGATTATCGATATTGTCCGACCGGACGGAGTCGGAATCAGAATCAGTCTCTTTGACGTCGAGATCGATCAACTTAAATTTTTCTCCCCGGACGATCAGCGTTCGCGGGAAAATTGCCCGCGGGCGGTGATACCGCCGGCTTCGGAAATATGTATAAAAGCGGCGGATCGGGCGGATCTGACGGAACGGATTCGGGCGGCGGCGCAGGAGTCGTTGCTACACCGGCGCCGGGAGCAGACTCAGGCGAAACTAATGGAGAAGCTTGAGGAACAACTGAACCGGGATCTGGACGCGATCGCCGAAGGACGTTGGAATGCCTCGCTGGATCGCTGGCTGGCGCTGATTAATTCGGGCAGTCTGCTGGATTATCTGGCGAAAGCACCGGTGTTGACCTTTGTCGACGAGCCGGCCGAGGTCGAGCGGCGTCTGTTGGCGGCGTATGCCGGCTGGCGGGAACAGGTGACCGTGCTGTTGGAGCAGGGCCTGACCTTCCCGACGGCGGCGGAGAGTCAGTTGAATCCTTTGGATATGTGGGCGGCGTGGCAGCGTGAGGCGGGGTTGCTGGCTATTTCGACATTGGGCGGCGGGGCGAATTTGTTGCCCGGGGCGCGGGAGTTTCGTATCTACGGACGCGAGGCGGAGCGCTATGTGTCGCGAATCAATGAGTTGCCGCGCGATATCGCCCGACGCGACGAGCGGGCGGAATTGACCGTGCTGACGGCGACGACGCCGACTCAACGCGAAAACTTGCGCGTATTACTGGACGGCGAAGGTGTGCGAACGGGTTATGCCTGGCTGGGCCTGCCGTTGAATCAGGGTTTCGAGTATCCGGCGGCCGGACTTACCGTTCTCGGTCTGGCGGATATTTTCGGACGCGAGCAGCGCGGACGGCGGACGCGAAAGCGCAGAGGTGGCGCTTCCGTGGAGACTGAGCGCATTCGTCTTTTCAGCGATCTGAAGCCGGGAGATTATGTGGTGCATGATGAGCATGGTATCGGGCAGTTTCAGGGCATTGTCAATAAGGCGGCCGGCGGGGCGCGACGCGACTATCTGCAAATCAGCTATGCGAAAGGCGATCAGCTGTTCATTGCGATGGACGATCTGCAGAGTGTGCAGAAGTATATCGGTACGGGTGAAAAGGCTCCGGCTCTGTCGCGGCTTGGCGGCCAGAACTGGCAACGATTGAGAGAACGGGCTCGTGATTCGGTGCGGCAACTGGCGACGGATCTGGTCGAGTTGTACGCGCGCCGGGCGCGGATCAAGGGCTATCGTTTCCCGCCCGAGCGGACCTGGCAGGCGGAATTCAACGAGCGCTTCCCGTATCAGGAGACGGAAGATCAGTTACGTTGCGTCGAGGAAATTTTCGATGATATGGAGTCGGACCGGGTGATGGATCGCCTGTTATGCGGCGATGTCGGCTTCGGCAAGACCGAGGTGGCTTTCCGGGCGATTTTCAAGTGCGTCGTTGAGGGAAAACAGGCTGCTTTCCTGGCGCCGACAACGGTGCTGGTACAACAACACTATACGACTTTCCTGGAGCGGGCCGCGGATTTCCCTTTGCGCGCGGAGCAGTTGAGCCGTTTCGTGGCGCCGACCGAGCAGCGGCGGATACTGCGCGATTTGGCGGCGGGTTCAGTCGATTTGGTCATCGGCACGCATCGCCTGCTGTCAAAGGATGTCAAATTCAAGGACCTCGGCCTCCTCGTGATTGACGAGGAACAGCGTTTCGGGGTCGATCATAAGGAGCGCATTAAGGAACTTTATCCTCATGTGGATGTGCTGACGCTGACGGCGACGCCGATTCCGCGCACGTTGCATATGTCTTTGGCCGGGATTCGCGATATCAGTTTATTGGAGGATCCGCCCGAGGAGCGCCGTCCGGTGATGACCTCGGTAATGCCTTATGACGCGGAGATGGTTCGCGAAGCTATGTTGCGCGAGTTAAATCGACAGGGGCAGGTTTTCTATTTGTTCAATGACACACGACATATAGGCAAGAAGGCGGAGGCGGTGGCGGCGGCTCTGCCCGGAGCGCGGGTGATTTCGGCGCACGGTCAAATGCCGGAAGATCTGCTGGAGCAGCGAATTCAGACGTTTATCGCCGGCGAGGCGGATATCCTGGTCTGTACAACTATAATCGAGTCGGGTATTGACATGCCGAATGTGAATACGATTATCGTCGAGGACGCGGATCGCTTCGGGTTGGCGCAACTATATCAATTGCGCGGTCGGGTGGGGCGCTCCAGTCGCCAGGCCTGGGCCTATCTGACCTATCGTCCGGATAAAATCCTGACCGAG
>JAAZIX010000225.1 GCA_012800655.1 Clostridiaceae bacterium
CATTTTTGCAACCGTTCACCGCTTCGGAGCGTACTATATGGGAGGCGGTGCACGATGCGGCGTCGGCTGCGCCCGATAAAATTCTTCTCTCCTACGAAGGCCGCAGATATACCGCCGCGCAACTGATTGAGGCGGTGGAGCGGACGGCAAGGAGTCTGCGCATGATCGGCGTCAGCCGGGACAGCGTGATCAGCATTGCTTTGCCGAATATTCCCCAACTGGTTTTCGTTTTCTATGCCGCCAACAGTCTGGGAGCGGTTGTGAATATGATTCATCCGCTGGCGCCGGCACAGACGATTATTGAATCGCTGGCCGACACGGACAGCGGCTGGCTATTTGTTGTCGATGCGCTATGGGCACGATACGGCGACAAAATTTCCGCGGCACCGCGCCTGCGCCGGGTGATTGCCTGCTCGATCGTTTCCGAGCTACCGCTGTTTAAGCGACTGGCTCTGTGCCTGATGCGTTCGCCGCTGGTTGTTCAAACCGAGGCGCACGAAAAGGTGTTGACGTGGCGGGATTTCTTTGCGAATTCCGCCGTGTCGGGCAATGCGGAGGCTAAATTGCCTTGGCAGGCGAGCGAACTCGGTTCGGGCGCTTACGGGCGGCGGCGAGGTCGCGTCGGTCGGGAACATAGCGGTACGGAGCGGCGTGCCGTCGTCGGTGACGACAGCACACTGCGTCCGGCTGATTGTGATGCCGTCTACTTGCACAGCGGCGGCACAACCGGGCACCCGCGCCTGATCCGCTTATCAGCACGCAACCTGAACACACTCGCCGAACAGGGACTTTCCATGCTCGGCTTTAATGCTTCGAAAGACGCCGCAATGATCGGGGTTCTGCCGATGTTCCACGGCTTTGGGCTCTGCATGCAGATGCACGCCGCCCTGACCCTGGGCTTTGAATTGATTCTGGTACCGAAATTCTCTCCCGATTCTATCGCCAAGCTGGTTAAGCAGCGTCGCCGTCAGGAGCTCGTGATTGCCGGTGTGCCGACGCTTTTCGAGGGACTGATGCGTAGCGAATTGCTGGCCAACCTGAACTTAAAGCATCTCAAGGCACTTTTCTGCGGCGGGGACAGCCTGCCCGAGGATCTGCGCCAGCGTTTCAACGCTTTCGTAAAGGAGCGCGGCTGTACGACTGAACTGCGCGAAGGCTACGGCCTCACCGAAACCGTCACCGTCTGCACACTCAATCCCGCCGGCGCGGTACGTCCGGCGACCGTCGGCCGACCGCTGGCCGGCATCAAAGTGCGTTGTTGCGTCGAAGGCAAGACCGAGTTCCTTCCGACTGGCGAAGCCGGCGAGATCTGCGTCAGCGGCCCCACCGTTATGCTGGGCTATCTCAATAATCCCGATGCCGACGCCGAGGCGCTCTGGCACGATGAGAACGGCCGCCGCTGGGTGCGTACCGGCGACCGCGGCTACATCACCGAGGAAGGCTATGTGGTTTTCCAACAGCGTTTCAAACGTATATTAAAAGTCTCCGGTGTGCCGGTTTTTCCGATTGAAATTGAAGAGAAACTGCGCGACCGACCCGGCGTGGATACGGCCTGCGCCGTGGGGCGGCCGCATCCGTACCGTATGCAGGTCGTTCACGCGTTCATTGTTCCGGAGTTGAGCGCGAGTGCCGATGCTTCCGACGCTTCCAAGTCCCCCGACACTTCCGGTTCCGCCGGAGCCTCAGGAACGGGCAATGCCGCGGATTCAACCGCGCCGAATTGGCGGGAAGAAACCTTCGCCGGCGTTACACTCCACACGAGTGGGGAATTTGCCCCGCTGCAGGCCGAATTAACGGCTTGGGCGGAGGAAAATCTAATTACTTATGCCCGCCCCCGCGGCTATACATTCTGCCGCGAACTGCCGCTGACCCTGATTGGCAAGGTCGCGACGCATAAGTTGGAGTCGTGGCTGGTCGCCAAACTCGAATCCGAAGCAGAAACCGCGGACTCGACAGATTCCGCTACAGACAGTTCCAACTCGGGGGCTGGAGATTAGACTAAATATGTTTCCGTCGGCTCCGGACGGCGATTCGGCTCGGCGGATTAATCGTCGAACGGGGATGGCATCACCAACTCAACCGGGCAATGATCTGAGCCCATGATATGGTCGTGGATGGCGGCACTCACCAGCTTCGGGACGAGGTCGTCCGAGACAATAAAATAATCGATTCTCCACCCCGCGTTGCGGTCGCGCGCCCGGAAACGGTAGGACCACCAGGTATAAATATCCGTTTTGTCGGGGTAGAAGTGACGGAAAGTGTCGGTAAAGCCGGCTTCGAGCAGTTCGGTCATTTTGCCGCGCTCTTCGTCGGTAAAGCCGGCGTTACGGCGGTTGCTGCTCGGATTTTTCAGGTCGATTTCCTTATGCGCAACGTTGAGGTCGCCGCAGAGAATGACCGGACGATCCGCGGTGAGTTCGAGTAGGTGGCGGCGGAAACAATCTTCCCACTCCATACGATAGTCCAGGCGTCGTAGCTCATCCTGCGAGTTCGGCGTGTAAACATTGACCAGCCAGAAATTCGGATAGCGCAGATTGATCACGCGGCCTTCGCTGTCGTGGTCGGCGTTGTCGATGCCGTAGGTCACAAGCTCCGGCGTGTGTTTCGTAAAGACGGCCGTGCCCGAATATCCGGGTCGTTCCGCATAATTCCAATATTGCTCGTAGCTGGGCAGGTCGAGCTCGATTTGTCCCTCCTTCAGCTTGATTTCCTGAAGGCAGAAAAAGTCGGCGTCGAGCTCAGCAAAAACTTCGTGAAAATTCTTTCCGACAATCGCCCGGAGACCGTTAACATTCCAAGAAATAAATTTCAACATAATTCCATCCAACTCCGTCACTGTTTTTTGCGCACGTTTACCTGCGCATGCGTCTGACTACGCGACATCCTCTTACACATTCTTTTACGCATACGTTTATTTACGTGACAGTATAGCGCGGAAGGCGGTTATGTGCCTAACCGTCGGTTATTTTTTCGGATCTTTAAATGCGTTGTATAGGGTGTCTCCGTTGCAAGCCATTAACATCTGCGTTCCTCTGCCGTTATAGACAACGATTTTCATTCTGATCTCCAGCGCATCATTAATGTCTTCCGTTATTTTTGTCATACCCTCGACAAGGTATTCCCAAGACTTCTTTAATTCGCCGCTTAAACGTTTATCTTTGCTGTGCATGTCGGCCATTTCTTTTAACTCGAGGTCGTAGGCTTTATTTTTTATGGCGATGAGGCGCAATTCCAGCATTTTTCGGCCTCTAAAAGGAACAAAATCCAGCCTGAACGTCTCCGCGCCGCTCCATTTGCTGACAGCCTCCTTGATAAACTCGACTTTGTCGTCGAATGCTAGGTTTTTGGCGCCATCCCAATTAAAATTGTCAAAATCAATGCGCGGCTTTGCGGCAGGATCTTTAGTGGGCTCCTTCTTGATAGTTTCCGCGGGTTTTGTTGTTTTTGCGGGTTTTGTTGTTTTTGCGGGTTTGGTCTTTTCTTTAACGTCATCCTTCTTTGTGCTCTCGGCCGGGGTTTTGCCTCCCGGGGCCTCTGTGCTCTGGGGCTTTACCGTAATATTGCATGCGGTAAGAACCACCACCAGAACGAGCAGTAGTGTGGCGATACTCCAAACTCTTTTTTTCACTCTTTCCTCCTTTGTTTTTACTTTTTATCTGCACTAAATGCGTCTACTACGACGGATCCTTTAAAAACCTCCAGCAACAACTCTCCGTCTGCGTCATAGACGAGAATCCTTACGGGCAGTTCCATGTCTTGGTACATCTCGGTGGTTGCCTGCGCTAATGAAGGAACAAAATCATCATTCCAGTGATCTTGCATTTCTCCCGACAGAGCGCCGTCCTTTTCGAACTGAGCGGCCATTGCCTGTAGGTTTTTGTCCGCCTCATGTCCTTTAATTGCTTTAAGGGTTATATCCAGGGATTCTCCGCCGCTCCCGTCGTCTCCGCGGGAAAATTCGTAAGTCATACCAAATTCATCTTCCTGCCAACCAAGTTCAAAGTACAACGCAACAAAACCCGCCTTCTCTTCGAAAGGCAACTTTTTGACGATATCCCAATTGACATCTTCGGGATCGACGGTCGGATGAGGGAAAGTCTCTGTCGGTTGCGGCTCTTTAACGGCTGTCGTCTCCGCGGGCTTCGTTATCTCCGCGGGTTTCGTCGTTTCCGCCGGCTTCGTCGTTTCCACCGGCTTTGTCGTTTCCGCTACGGGCTTCGTTGTCTCTTTCGCGGGTTCCGTGGTTTCCGGGGTGGGTTCGGTAGTTTCTTTGGCACCCTCGGTGGTTGTGCTTTCTTTTGGTTGCATTCCGCCCGGGATGCTCCCACTCGGAACCTGCACCGTGATACTGCAAGCGGTAAAGGTCAGTATAAGGACAATCAGCGGGACTGCGACGCTTAAAATTCTTCGTTTCATCTTCTATCTCCGATCTCTTAACTTCCGGCACATATTTTCCAGGCTACCGTCTGTTCTTTTCCGGACTTTAGCCCATTCTTGATTATACCAAATAATATCCGAACGCTTGTCAAGCAACTGTCAAGCACCTGTCAAAGATGTAAAACGAGGAAATATTCGCACCCGGATATTGTGATCGCAAAAACAGCAAGAAAGGAAATGGAAATAATGTAAATCTTGATTCTGTTTTTTATTCTATTCAACCTGTCTCCTTAGAATTGCTTGCAGGCGGGCGATTCGGTAACTTTTGGGGGATACTTTACCTCTCTCTCCTTTACTTCCCACGAGCATTCAACAATGAAAGCTTAATCTGAAAACAATTGTACCATATATATTGCGTACTCTGCTTCCGGTCTGTTGTCATGAAAGACCCCTACAGATAAAATCTTATATACGGGATTTAGGATATTATCTTTGTGTCCCTCTGAGCTCATCAGACCATCTACCATCATTTTCGGTATGTCTTCGTAACCTTTATCGGGGGAGTAGGGCCACACTTTTGCAATGTTTTCACCGGCAGAACGCCATGTGGTATATCCGGCTTCGGTCATGGCTGTATGGAATTCGGTTCCATTCGGTCTTGTGTGACCCCAGACTACTGAGATTTCCTCGGCGCGCACATAGGCTGCCGTCTCAAGACTTGCATTTGCTCTATTTAACTTTGGCACACCATGTTTTTCCCGCTCGGAATTCGTCAGTTGGTACACTTCTTCCGCAAACCATTTCATGCTGCCCGGCGTGTAGGGGTTGTTCCATAACAGAGACGGCGTGTGTGTTGGCGTAGGAGTAGGCGCTAGAGTGACCGTAGGCTTTGGTGTCGGAGCAGGCGCTTGAGTGGGCGTAGGTTTTGGTGTCGGAGACAGGGTTGGGGTGACTGTGGGTTTTGGGGTTGGCGAGGGAGCCGGAGTGGGCGTAGGTTTTGGGGTCGGGGAGTGCGTCGGAGTGGGCGTAGGTTTTGGTGTCGGCGAGGGAGTTGCCGTAGGTTGCGGTGTAGTGGTCGGAGTAGCTGTGGGGCGGGGAGTTATCGTGGGCCGTGGCGTGGCAGTCGGCGTAGCTGTGGGCCGTGGTGTGGCTGTGGGCAGCGGCTTTGCCATAGGTTGCGGCGTAGCGGTCGGTTTAGGCGTTGCTGTTGGGTTGCCGGTTGGCTTAGATGTGGGAGCAGGTGTTATATTCGGTACCTGCGTAGGTGCCGCTGTAGGTGTGGTTGGTGTGACCGTTGGTGTGTCGGTTGGTTCCGAAGTTGTTGTCGGTGTCGTTTGCTGAACAGTGATTGGTATGAGGGTCGCCGGATCGGTTGTTGAGGGAGATTCGGCTTCTTCTGTTGTGGTCGACGTTGTCTGTTGATTTTCCCCGTTTTCCGGTAAAGTTTCGGTAGTATTGGCAATTCCTTCGGGGTCTTTTGTTCTATCAACTGTTAAAGTAATTTTAGCAGTGTTGGTTCTAATACTCGAGTCGCCAACCTCTCCCGGTGGCACGAGGTGAAGTCCACAACCGGATACTGCCATTGCAAAAACAGCGGCAAAGGCAATAAGAACAGCGAAAAATTTCTTTCTGTTCTGCATTTCGTGCGGCCTACCCTCTACGAAAAATATTTATAATTGTACAAAATCGTATCATAAATCTCTTACTAAATAGAGTTTTTCTTCGCCGATATCCTTACAATTGTGTTTCCATTCTGAGTTAATGCAGAGTCACAAAACTGAGATTTTGCCATACGGCCGGACGAAGCTGTAGTTTTTGCTTGTGTTCGCAAAAGTGGGTTTCGTGCCGGGATGTCGGGCAAAATTACTACTTTTGTGGGTGTAATTATGTTTGACGCTGTTCGCATGGAGGTTTAGAATTGAAAAGCTGATAAAAGAGGTGACACCGATATATGACCGCAAAAAATGGCTCGAGCAACACACGCAAAACGACCTGCACTAACGGTACAGACGATGCCGATTCGTCCGTAGCGTCTCCGCCGGAGGAGGCACAGGAGAGCGGGATTTCCGCCGAAGCAGATCTCAGTATTGCGCCGTTGGAAACGGTGATGAGAATCCTTGCGACCGATGTGACGCAGGGGCTTTCCACGGCGGAGGCGGAGGAGAGGCACGCCCGGTACGGCAGCAATGAGCTCGCCACACAGGATAAAAAGCCTTTGTGGAAAAAGATCGTCGAGCAACTCTCTGACGTGATGGTAATTATTCTCCTGATCGCCTGTGTGGTTTCCGCGGCGCTCGGCGAGTACGTCGAGGCGAGCGTGATCGCCGCCATCGTTATCCTCAACGCCGCTCTCGGTATATACCAAGAGGGCCGCGCCGAGAATGCCATCGCTTCACTGCAAAAGATGGCCGCGCCCCACGCCCGCCTGATCCGCGACGGAGTCGAAAGCTACGTGCCCGCCGCCGACCTGGTGCCGGGTGACCTCGTTATCGTTGAAGCCGGCGACATCGTACCCGCGGATATACGCCTTATAGAAAGCGTCAACCTGCAGGCCGACGAATCATCCCTGACCGGCGAGTCTGTTCCGGTCGAGAAGGACTGGCGCTTCGAGCCTGAGCCGACCACGGTTGTCGGTGACCGCGCCAATATGCTCCACATGAGCACGCCCCTGACCGCCGGTCGCGGTCGCGGCATCGTTATCGGTACCGGACAAAACACCGAAATCGGCAAAATCGCCGGTCGTCTCGCCGGTATCGAACAAGATGCCACTCCGCTCCAGAAGAATCTCTCCCAGCTTGGCAAGTGGCTAGGCATAATCTGCGTAATCGTCTGCGTCCTGGTCTTTGTGGAAGGGATACTCGAGAGCGGACCAAAGGACTATCTGCTCCTGTTCATGACCGCGGTCAGCCTGGCCGTCGCGGCTATTCCCGAGGGACTGCCGGCCATCGTGACGATTGTTCTATCCCAGGGAATGAAACGCATGGCCGAACGTCACGCCATCGTCCGTCGTCTCCTCGCCGTCGAGACTCTCGGTAGTGTCGATGTCATCTGCTCCGACAAAACCGGCACCCTGACCCAAAACGAAATGACCGTCACCCGCATCTATGCCGGCGATGAGCTTTATTCGGTCAGCGGTACCGGCTACGACCCCGCCGGAGAAATTCTCGGCGACTCGGGTCGAGTCGACTTTTCCGTTTCTTCCCAAGCTGGTGATTTCGCTACCGAACCGTCCGCCGCTACTGCGTCATACGCCGACTTTGCGAATACGGTTGCGCCATCTGCTACTTCTGCGGCAATTCTGCGACGTCTCCTGACCATCGGGGCGCTATGCAATGAGGCCGCTCTCAGCGAAGCCGACGGAGCCTGGTCCGTTATCGGCGACCCGACCGAGGGCTCGCTCCTGACCGTGGCCGCAAAGTCTGGACTCTCGCTCGACGCGCTTCGTGCCGCCTATCCGCGTATCGCGGAAATACCTTTCGATTCCGAACGCAAAATGATGTCGGTGTGCAATTCCGGGCTGGAAAAGAGTGTAGTCGGCGCAACGGCATCGTCCGCTGACGCAACCTGGCTCACCAAAGGCGCGCCCGATCTGATTCTCGACCGTTGCAAATACGAACTTACCGTCGAAGGTGTCGTTCCCCTGACCGAGGGTCGCAAGACGGAAATCATGGAGGCCAACAGCCGAATGG
>JAAZIX010000024.1 GCA_012800655.1 Clostridiaceae bacterium
AATACCGCCTGGACAAGACCAATATCATGCACTGCGTCATCGGTAAGGTCAGCTTCACGCCCGAGCAACTGCTCGAAAATATGACGACCCTGGTCCGAGCCGTGATTCGCGCCAAACCGGCCGCCGCTAAAGGGCAGTATATCCGCTCCTGCGTAGTGGCCTCATCCATGGGCCCGGGCGTCCGGATCAATCCCGCCCGCCTGGCGGACAGATAAGAATGGGAACATAAATGCAAACCCAAACCGCCGATTCATTAGATCCGCACAACAATCCAGAAACGCCCGGAGAGCCGACGACTGATACCGACGCTTCCCGGGCGTCTCTTTCTGTCGTTGAGCCGGAATCCGAGGATTACGCCTCGGACAACACCGACGGTTCGGCCGATACGCTGTCCGAGCCTGAGCCCGAATTCGAACCGCAGCGCAACAAAGTCTCTCTCCTAACTTTATTCAAGGAAACCTTCCTGCTAAGCGCCCTAACTTTCGGCGGCGGCTACGTCATTGTTGCTCTCATGCGCGACTCCTTCGTCAAAAAGCATAAGTGGCTCTCTGAGCGGGAGATGCTCGACCTCATCGCTGTAGCCCAATCCGCGCCCGGTCCGGTTGCCGTTACCGTTTCGGCTCTGGCGGGCTATCGCCTGGCCGGTCTGCGCGGCGCTGCCACCGCCCTTTTTGCTACCGTCCTTCCCCCCATGCTCGTGCTCAGCATTATTTCTCTTGCCTACACGCAGTTCAAGGAAAATCGCGTGCTTCAACTCATCCTCCGCGGCATGCGCGCTGGTGTTGCTGCTGTCGTGCTAGCCGCCGTTGCCGGTTTGACCGGCAAAAACATTAAAAAGAATGATTATTTCGCCATCGCCATTGCCCTCCTTGCCTTTGTTTCCCTGGTTGCTTTCGATGTCAATGTAATGTTCGTCATACTGGCCGCCCTCTTCATAGGCATAGCGCGTATGCTGTTGCGATCAAAGTTCGGGCGTAATTCCCGAACCGACAACGGCGGCGAGGAGTCCTGATATGCTTGAAATGCTCTGGAAACTCTTCATCAGCTTCTTTCAGGTCGGCCTGTTCAGCTTCGGCGGCGGTTACGCCTCTTTGCCGCTGATCCGCGAGCAGGTCGTCGATATCAACAAATGGTTGCGCATGGATGAGTTCGCCGACCTCGTCACGATCTCGCAGATGACCCCCGGGCCGGTGGGAATCAATGCCGCCACTTTTACCGGCACTCGTATGGCTGGTGTAGCCGGGGCGATTGTCGCCACCCTAGGCAATGTGACCGCACCCTGTATTATTTTGGCGATTATCGGTGGGATCTACTTCCGCTACACCAAAACACAGCTGATCGGCGATATCATGAGCACGCTCCGTCCGGCGGTCACCGCCATGATGTGGGCGGCAGCTCTCGATCTGATCATCATCGCGCTACTGCCCAATTTTCTTTCTTTCGCCTCCCTGGGCAGCTTTGATTTTGTCGCTCTGGGCCTCTTCCTCGGCTCTTTGGCTCTTCTCATATTCACAAAAATGCGTCCGATCGCGGTCATGCTCCTGAGCG
>JAAZIX010000226.1 GCA_012800655.1 Clostridiaceae bacterium
TGGTTCAAACTTTCCGATTGGGCAAGGCGGAGTTGCAAAAGCTGAGAAAAAAGGAGAAGAACTAGTGTCGACCACAACTAAACAGGATTTGTTAAGTGTCGGCTCTTCGCCGCATATTCACTCGCAGTTAAAACCGGCTCAACTGATGGGTGACGTGATTATCGCTCTGTTCCCGGTGACCGGAGCGGCGATTTATATTTACGGATGGCCGGCGGTTTGGCTGATTGCGGTCTCCGTTATTTCTGCGGTACTCTCCGAATTTGTGAGCAATCGTCTTCTGCGCCGCAAACGCGAGACAATAGGTGATTTGAGTGCTGTAGTTACGGGACTATTGCTGGCCTTGTCGGTTTCGCCGACCGTGCCGATATGGGCAATTATAATAGGTGCCATGTTTGCCATTGTGATTACGAAGCAATTGTTCGGAGGGATGGGGCATAATTTCGTCAATCCGGCTCTGGCGGGGCGTGCTTTTATGATGGCCAGCTGGCCTGCCTTGATGACCACATTCAGGTTTGTCTCCGGATTCGTTCCGGCGGGCGCAACGGCGGTAGACGCGGTTACTTCGGCCACCAGACTGACTCAAATTGCTCAACATCCGCATACGCCGCTTGAGAACTGGCAACAATTCCTTTTAACATCCGGCGGTTGTTTAGGCGAGGTTTCCGGCGCGGCATTGATCCTGGGTGCGATTTGGCTTTTGGCGCGGCGGGTGATTAAGTTAGACACACCTCTGGCGTATATTCTTTCATTTGTCATCTTCACCTTTGCTTTTTCTCCGACCGGTTTCTTTAATGCGCAGGGCGTGCATTTAATCGACGAACTGATCAGCGGCGGCCTGCTTTTAGGCGCTTTCTATATGGTCACGGATTACACCACTTCGCCGATGACCACAACGGGTCGACTGATTTTCGGCGCTATGTGCGGACTGATTACAGTAACGATAAGACGCTTCGGCGGCTACCCCGAGGGTGTCAGCTATGCAATCCTTATCAGCAACTTATTTGTTCCGTTGATTGATCGCACTATTAAACCGCCCAGCTTTGCCACCTTAAAGACGCGGAAACAGAAAGGAGCGGAAAATGGCTGATCAGAAGAATGCCAATGACTCAATGACAAAAAACCAGTTCCGTGAATATATCCTGCCGGTGATAATTTTCTGTGTTATTTCCGCGGTTATCGGTGTTTTACTGGCGGGTGTCAATAGTTTAACCGCCCCGGTGATTGCCGAACGGCAGAAGGCCGAAGCCGCGGCGCTTATGAGAGAACTGATGCCCGACACGACGGATCTTGAAGTACTGGATCTGACTGAGGCCCAGACAACGGTACTTCAAGAGAGCCGCCTAACGCCGATTGATTATTACGTTGCCACTTTGAAAGACAACGACAAAGGCTATGCCATGATTCTGGAAGTGCCGGGTTATGGCGACAATATCCGTTTGCTGGTCGCCGCCCGACCGGCCGAGAAGGCGGATGACGGATTCGTCCTGTGCGGCATAAGAATTTTAGCGCATTCCGAAACTCCCGAGCTCGGCAGTAAAATCACCAATCCGAATTTTTATGAGCAGTTCAACGGAGTCAGACTTAATCAGAGATTGGTGTTGAGCGGCCAAGATAAAGCGGCAGGTGATGTGAAAACGATCGACGCTATTGTCAGCGCCACCGTTTCCAGCCGTGCGGTTGTGACAGCCGTACAGGCGGCAGTTGACGTGTTCAATCTGGAAAAAGCGAGGTAGATCATGACAGTACAAGAAGCTGATTTAGTGAAAAAGAAACCTAAGCGCTCCGGCATGAAAGTGATTTTGAACGGTATTTTCCGCGAGAACCCGATATTCGTACTGGTGCTGGGAACTTGTCCGACCCTGGCCGTTACGGTTTCGGCATATAACGGTCTGGGCATGGGGCTGGCAACGACATTTGTGTTGGTTTGCTCCAATTTAGTCATCTCTCTCCTGCGCAAAATTGTTCCGGAAAAGGTACGCATTCCGATTTACGTAACGGTTATAGCCGCTTTTGTTTCGATTGTTCAAATGATCATGACGGCCTGGCTGCCGGAGTTGAACGAGGCTCTGGGCGTTTATATACCGCTGATTGTTGTGAACTGCATCATACTGGCTCGTGCGGAGGCTTTTGCCAGTAAGAATAATGCCTGGCATTCCACTATGGACGGTTTGGGAATGGGGATAGGCTTTACGCTGGCTCTGGTCATCATGGGTTCAATACGTGAGCTGATCGGTCTGGGAACAGTTTTCGGTATGTCTGTGTTCGGGGCCGCCTATCCGCAGGCTATCTTCTTTGTTTTGCCGGCCGGAGGGTTCTTGACTTTCGGTTTTTTGATCGGAGCATTTAACGCGATCATGACAATGAATACCAGAAGAACCAATCGTCGTGAGCGGGAGCGGCGCAGCGCCGCCACGGCCGCTTGCTCTGCCTGTCCGGCAAAGCTGATCTGCGAATCGGCACAGAACGGTGATGGTATTGCGCCGGAGAAAGAAGCAATCGGGGAGGAGAGGAGCGAATAATGATTCAGGCAATTTTCAATTCATTTATTGCCGCTGTTTTTATTGAGAATGTTATTCTTGTCCGCTTCCTTGGTATATGCCCCTTTTTGGGTGTATCCAAGAAGACCAAAACGGCGATAGGAATGGGCTTGGCCGTGACTTTTGTCATGGCAATCTCCTCGGCGATAACCTGGCTCGTGCAGACCTATCTGCTAGAGGCGTTAGGCTTGGTGTATCTCCAGACGGTGGCATTTATTCTGGTGATCGCCGCCATTGTTCAATTGGTAGAGATGTTTCTGCGCAAAGTCAGCCGTCCGCTGTACAGTGCGTTGGGTGTTTATCTGCCGCTAATTACCACGAACTGCGCTGTCTTGGGCCTGAGCATACTGAATATCCAGAAGGACTTGAATTTTCTGATGTCGGTTCTGAATGGCACATTTGCCGGAGTGGGCTTCATGCTCGCGATAGTCTTGTTTTCCGGTATTCGCGAGCGACTGGAATACGCCGATACACCCGCGGCTTTGAAGGGTTTTCCGTCCTCTTTGATTGCCGCTTCATTATTGTCATTGGCATTCTTCGGCTTTCAGGGCCTGCAGATTTAGATGGGGGTAAAGTAGGTGGATTGGCAGGGAATTTTGGTCGCATTCGGCCTATTAACGGGTCTGGCTCTTCTCTTTGGAGTCGGTCTGAGCGTGGCTTCAAAGTTTTTTTCCGTACCGACCGACCCGATGTTTGAACAGGTTCGCGAGGCTTTGCCCGGGGCAAACTGCGGCGCTTGCGGCTATTCCGGTTGCGATCCTTATGCCGAGGCTGTGGCACACGGGAAAGCGGCGCCTAATCTCTGCATACCCGGCGGGAAGGACTTGGCGGATGTACTTTCCGACATAACCGGTCAGTCGGCAGAAGAACCCGCGGTGCGGCTTGTCGCCCGGCTCATGTGCCAAGGGAGCCCGGAGCGGGCCAAAGACAAATATAATTATTCCGGTCTAGACAGCTGTGTTGCCGCTCAGGCCATGTACTCCGGGCCCAAGGACTGTTTGTACGGTTGCATGGGCTATGGCGACTGTGTGGCCGTCTGCCCATTTCATGCGATTAATATTGTCGACGGTTTGCCGCAGGTCGATCCGGATCTATGCGTCGGCTGTAGCAGATGTGTGGAAGCTTGTCCCAAGGGCCTCTTTAGGTTGCAGAGAGTCGACACTCCCTTTGTGGTAGCCTGTAGCTCACAGGATAAGGGCAGAAGAGTACGCGAGGTTTGCGCAGTCGGCTGTATCGGCTGTGGACGTTGTGTTCGGGAGTGCCCGGGAGGGGCAATCAGGATGGACGGGCAGGTGGCGGTAATCGATCCGCTTAAATGTACCAACTGCGGTCATTGCATAACGATCTGTCCGACAAAGGCTATTGTCGGCACATTTAAGATAGAGGGATAAAGGGATAAGCGACCTTCTATTCGCTGGCCTGATCCACAAGAGCAGTCTGCTGTTTATAGCTGTAGATAAATTCCCGCAA
>JAAZIX010000025.1 GCA_012800655.1 Clostridiaceae bacterium
GGAGTATGACGATCGGCCCCGCAGGTACGACGACCGCCCGAGGCGGGAGTATGACGATCGGCCCCGCAGGTACGATGACCGCCCGAGGCGGGACTATGATGACCGGCCCCGCAGATACGACGACCGCCCGAGGCGGGAGTATGACGATCGGCCCCGCAGGTACGACGACCGTCCGAGACGGGAGTATGATGGTGAGGATCGCCGCCGCGTCGAACGAGCGTTCGAAGACCGGCCGAAGCGGGACGAACGGCCCAAAAGAGAGCGGAAAGCTCCGCCGAAGCCCTACGGGTTTGGAGCCAAGGCTCCTCGGAAGGCGAAAAGAGAGGAGTGATGAGCAATCACCGTGTATCTGAATCCCACTGTTTTACCGGCAGTGGGATTTGTTGATTCCGGCGACCGTGTTTCTTTTGAACCAATGATAATAATTCATTACTGTTGTATGAGAGCCGGAGTATGTTCGAATAATACTTGGATAATTAATCGGGAAGGCGAGCTTGGATAAGGCGATCACCGGTCGGTTCCATCTGGACAGATAGTATTGGGAATTGGATTTGTAGTAATACAGCTTGCAGGCAGGAGGTGGTTGCATGATGGAAATAGACGTGAATTTCAATTTTTATTCAGATGCCGGTCGAGACGATCCCGATACCTCCAGCCCTACGCTGAAAAGATATCACAAGCTGCTATGGAGCAAGCCGATTCCGAATGGCAAATTGTTTGAATTGCATGATGATGTGAGCGGAGCCTACCTCTACCACGCATCAGAGTTGGGCGAGTTCTATCTGGGAAGTGATGCAATCACACATTCCTATAGATATCAGAAACGAAAGCAATGGCTGATACAGCAGGTTCCCCAGGAAGCGGAAGAGCTGTTCAACACAGGGTCAACGATTGGTGCGTATATTCTTTTTCCCAACAGACGGATTGACGGCAAGCAAACGATCAACCAGGCACGGGGCGTCAACAGCCTTATTGACGATCGATTCGACTTGACCTTGGAGTGCATCCGTCGCTTCTATTCAGGCATCGATAGTCCGCTGTACGACACGCTTCTGGTGTATAAGGGATTCTTTGACCTGTTTGAGGACTTCAATGGCTATGTCCAATTTTTCCTGTTGGAGGACTTGGTGGGTAAAGATGAAAGCATAGAATTCTATTTGCCCTTCGATGGTTTTGCATCTCCTCCAACGTTTTCCGATGTTAGCGACTACCTGACATATAAGCATAAAGTCACGGAGTTTATTCATGCAAGAAATCGAAGAATCGCCGAATATGCATCCGTAACACCTGTCCGGCAACCATGTTTTTCCTGAACCCAAAAGATGGTGGGAACTATGACGAATTGACAAAAAGCTACTGTTTTCGTTCTGCTTTCTCCTCACATATCCGCTTGATGTATTGATACACCCAATCCGTGCTTTCCGACGCTTCCTTTATAGCCGCAGCCTTTTCTTCATGCGATAATTTGCCCGACAGCATTTCGATGGTATCCTGTGTGACGTTCTCTTTGCCGAGTGTTTTCAAGGCTTGAATCAAAAGCGCCGTCATATACGATAGTCCTGTAATTTCTCTGTTGGTCCTGTGCTTGAATTCAAGCCGCGTGGTGTTCCACTCGTATGTTCTGTAGGGACCATCGCTAATGTAGGACCAGACCGCCGTTACCTGCGTCGAAAGACCCAGCATGTTGAGAGCTGTGTTCCCACACGGCGCAATCGTCCAATGATATCTCCTGGCTAGAGCCTTCGCAACCGCATCAGGATCGGCTGCCACATACTCACCAAGCAGCTTGCTGTATTTGGGTTTTTCAAAAATTCCGCCCATAATTCTTCTCAAAATGCCATCATTTACAAAGCGAAGCATGTTTTGTCGAACCGTGTTGTTATCGGCAATATCTGAAAAGTCAGATGTGACAAACACGGTGCCGTCCGCCGCTGCAAGAATCCGCTCTTTTATTTGATGTGTATATCCGCTACTCACAAGAACACCTATTTGTAACGAATATTGTATATTATACGTTACAAAATATGCAACAGCCTCGAGGATGGTTTTTCCTGCGACCAGCTAAACTATACAAGCTCAGTGTTAAGAACGAACAATGATGTGGGTCTTGCTTGTAACGAATCATGTAGATTATACGTTACATCATGCGCTCGGCAGACAGATCCAGTCGTGCATGATGCTAACGCTCGGCTCGTCCCCTCTTCGGAGACCATTTTGAAATTGGCTCAAGTTTTTCAGATGATTTTGATTTTTCACTATCTTTACTCCTGAAATGATCTTTATACTCCTGTTCAGGATACAGTGCTCATTTGCTTGAATCCCGAATCATACATGTGCCTGAGATTGGCGGAGACAATTCTGACGGCCTCCGTAAAAGAGAAAAGCAAATACCACTACCACCTCTACGGATCAGCCTCAAAAACTTGACC
>JAAZIX010000227.1 GCA_012800655.1 Clostridiaceae bacterium
ACAATTTCTCTTCTTGTTGACATTGTCACTGCCATCTTTCTAACCTCCTCTAGGGAGGATTTTGGACGGCATTTATATTTTTGGCTACGACTTCCGTTTCAACGGCATTTTTTACTGGGCGACGCGCACCCTGGACATGAAACCGAAGTTCATCTTTTATCGCTTCGGTGTGCTCTCCAATCCCGAAGTCTTTGCCAGTGCGAATACGGACGGAAACTTCGTTCGTTGGTACAAAGACGGGCTGGTGGTGGCGGAACTCGGATTTGCGGAAATCATGAAAATGGTACTCGGAGAAGCATATTGAAATATCCTGTCGAGACAAACAATTGACGCGAAGGAGCCGAACATAGATTCGGCCCTTTTTTATTTTACCGAATACGACGAGAAAATGCCGAATGCGACGGGAGCGTTGTATACTAAATGATATACTCCTAAAATGAGAATAACCACAAAGGGAGGGACAGTCCGTCTGTGGCCATAAAATTAAGCTTTATTCAGGACGCTTCGCTCGGCGGAGACATAGAAATCACCGTGCGCGCCGCGGAGAAAAACGAACGAGTGGAAAAGCTACTGTCCGCGCTATCGGGACGTTCCGGACAAACGGCATACGGTCGGCTGTTTGCGGAAAAATACAACATAAACGCCTCGGGCATCATTCTTATTATGCGCGACGGTCGCTATGTAACGGCCAAGACCGTCACGGGCGACTACACAATTAAAGATGCGCTGACGCGCGTGGAAGAGAGCCTCGATCCCGCGTGGTTCGTCAGAATATCCCAGTCGGAGATAATAAACCTTAGATATCTTAAGAACTGGGACTTCGTAGGCGGAGGAATAATTCAGGTAAAGATGGAACACGGAATAGTATCTTACACATCAAGGCGATACGCCAAGCAAATTCGCGAAATGTTGCTTAAGAGGAGGGCAAAACGATGAAAAAGCGCCTGATTGCCAAGTCTCTTATCGGATTCGTTGTCGGCGCACTTGTCGCACACGCAATTGCACTACTGGTGAATTACTTCGATAGCGGCCAATATCTCGTTTGTATGCCGACGCTTACGGAAAAGCTCGGAGTTGCCGGAGCCGTAGTTGTTCAGAGCATGCTTGCCGGAATATTCGGAATGGTAGCCCTCGGCGGCACCTGCCTGTTCGACATAGAAAGATGGAGCCTGCTACGCGCCTCGGTGGCTCACTGCGCACTTATACTTGTTACGTTCATGATTGTCGGCCTGTTACTGCACTGGTTTTCGTTCGACATAATACCCATTCTGATAATGACAGGCATGATAATCGTTACTTATGCGTTGATATGGCTCATAATGTACGTCGCCTGGAAAAGAGAAATCCGACAAATGAACCGCCTTGCGGAAGAATATAAGAAAAACGCCGCTGCCGACGAAGATTAGCTTCATAAATCAGTTTTTTCCTGTTTACCGATCATGACATAAGTGGGATCACCTTTATTAAGAAACAAATTAAAGCGAGTGTAAGAACAATTTGTACTCGCTTTTTTAATACGTTTTTTAATACGTTTTATTACCGAATACGACGAGAAACAACCGAATACGACAAATGTATTGTGCGCAGGAAATTGAGCCGTTACAATCGAGTCAAGGTATCGAAAACCCGCGTACGACATTGCCGTAAAAAGCGGCGGCACCATGTCGCAACACCGGTAGACTACCGCTTAAAGCAAAAGATTATAATAGGAGAATCGTTACAATGTTTAAGAAAATTTCAGCCTTTTTAGTTGCTCTGGTGCTTGTTCTTTCTCTTGTTGCCTGTGCTGATGGCCCGAAGCAGAATGAGCCGCCGCCGTCTGATTCCCGGACGGTTGATGAAAGCAAAAAGCCTAAGCAAGATGAACCCGAGCCGACCCCGAGCGACACCAAGCCCGCCCCGAGCGAGACCGAAAAACAGCTCACGCCGGATCCGGAACCGGGCATACCTGCGCCTGAGGGCTGGCCGGAGGAGATCCCGACGCCGGTGACAGGCGAAATCATGGGCGTCG
>JAAZIX010000228.1 GCA_012800655.1 Clostridiaceae bacterium
CTCATTGCCGCGCTCGCCGCAACCGATATATACAACTATATCGGCCTCGGCCCACTTGGCCAGCTGATGCTGAATGACCGTCTTACCGGAACCGAAAGGACCCGGAACGGCGGCGGTACCGCCTTTGGCAATCGGAAAAAATGTATCCATCGGGCGCTGACCGGTGACCAGAGGTTCTTCCGGAGTCAGTTTGCTTTTGTAGGGCCGTCCGCGGCGCACCGGCCAGGAATGCATGAGCCGGAGCGGTACAATTGCTCCTTCCTCGGCCTCCTGCAGAGGACGGGCCGCGGCCGCCGCGTCGACTTCGAGCTCGGCGACGGTATCTTCCACGGTGTATTCACCGGAAGAGATAGATCTGATCACACCACTCAGATACGGCGGCACCATAACGCGGTGTTCCACCAGAGGGGTCTCCTGCACCACGCCGATGATATCGCCGCCGGTGACCTTATCGCCGACCGCCACTCGAGCTTCGAAAGCCCAGGTCTGCTGGCGATTCAGGCTCGGCAGATGAATGCCGCGGGGGATATTGTTTCCGGTCATCTGACGTAGCTGTTCCAGCGGACGTTGTATACCGTCGAACATATTGCCCAACAGACCGGGACCCAACTCTACCGACAGGGGCGCTCCCGACGAAGCCACCGGCTCGCCCGGTCCCAGACCGGCCGTCTCCTCATAGACCTGTATCGAGGCGAGATTTCCGCGCACTTCGATGACTTCACCGATCAGGCGCTCCTCGGAAACCCAGACGACCTCGTTCATCTGCACTCGCGGCATATCGCGCGCCACGACCAGAGGTCCCGATACCTTAACGATCTCACCGAACTCTTCTTTATTCATCAGTCGTTTACTCTCCGGCATTTTCTTCATCCAACTCCTGTATATCTCGATTCGCCAACAGGTCAAAGCCCGTGGCGCGCTTAACCGCATTCCGCAATAGAGCCAGGCTGTCACGTCCGCCGGGCTTGCCGTCCGGAAGCGGGGTAATTATGGGCAGGGCACGATTGTGATATTCCTCCAAAAGCGGGCGGATATTAACCGTCAGCGAGTCGGCGATATAAATCACCGCAAAACGCCCGCTGTCGACCAGTTCCTTCAGACGCGCCCCCACATCATCGCCCGGTTCCACCGGACAGGGCACCAATCCCAAGCCGCCGAAGCCCAACGCTATGGTCTGATCGGCCATAACGGCGATTTCCAATTCTCGAGAATCAGATCTGCGCTTCGTTTCCATTACTCGGTTCTCACCCTCCGTGTCCTTAGTCATCCGTATATAAATCCCGGAGCAGTGCCCGGATTAATTCAATCTCACTCTCGGCGCCGTCCCCCTGCAAAGCCAGGGCGAGCCGCAGATTCTGCGCCTCGGTCTGCCGCGCCAGCCAGTAGCCGGCCAGGACTTGCGGGCCGACGACGATGTCGCGACCGATTTTCGACAGGCGCATCCGCAAGTTATCGGCGCGCCGGGCAAAACGGCGGCGTCCCTCGCGTCCAGACAGGTAATCCTCAACCAGTCCGGCCAACTCAACGGCCGGCGAATCGCGGAAAATCTCGGCGTAGCGCTCCGGCGGAATCGGCGTGTGCTCCGCCTCGGCGGTTGTCGCTGATATAGCAGTCGTGGCCACCATCGATTCGGAATCGTCCTCCGTCGCCGATTCAACGGCAAACGGATCCTCTCTGTCCGCCACGGTGGTTCCCGTCAGGGCGCGACGCAACTCGGCAAGGCTCAGGCTCCCGGTCGGCAAAAGTGTCTGTTCGGCCAGAACCGGCTCCGTCTCCGCCGTGCGATGACGCAATAAAATATTTAGATTGGCAATATCGGTCACCAGTCGCGCCCAATACGCCATAAATTCCTGCCCAAGAGCGCAGGCCAATAAATTCAATTGAACATAGTAAAACTGGTCCAGGAC
>JAAZIX010000229.1 GCA_012800655.1 Clostridiaceae bacterium
ACATGTGAGATCTGCTGGTGTAATGTGCTGAAAGTCGGAAAACAGATATACCTTAAACATAATCTTCCAAATACTCCGCAACATTTCCAATGTAATGAAACGTTTTATCTATTCCCCAAGCCGTGGTACATCCACCATCCTCATATGATGCGGCACGTCCGTCTCGATGTCTGCGGTTTTGTTCGTCCGCAGGGATACACCTAACCTCCATTGCCTATTATAGAAAACGCTTCTCTGCTACCGTTACACTAATTCTTCAGTACACATATATAGGAAAAGGCTACAATAGATGGGGCCGCCGAACAGTCCACCCTGCGTGCGGCGTAGTTGACTATATTCGCCCGCGGCCTTACAATGGGCACCGTTGCAACTCGTTACCGCAATTTGACGTTCGGAATATAACTTTGTTATAATGCCGTCCGTTGGTTCCCGGGCACCAGGCACGGGCCTTTAGCTCAGTTGGTCAGAGCAGCCGGCTCATAACCGGTCGGTCCGGGGTTCGAGTCCCTGAAGGCCCACCAATCACATGGGAGAGTTCCCGAGCGGCCAAAGGGGGCAGACTGTAAATCTGCTGTCAGTGACTTCGATGGTTCGAATCCGTCCTCTCCCACCAAAAAAAGACTCTGTTGCGACGGAGTCTTTTTCTTTCGCTTTCACTATTTATTCGCTTGTCCGCTCAGGCCTCGGCTTCGATTTCCTCAAGGGCTTCTTCGGTCAGTCGCAACATGCGATTGCTCTCCGGATTCCAATAAATCATCTTAATTCTTACCCCGTCGGACGAAGACAGGTTCGGACGCGGCTCGTCGACCGGAAAAAGAAAGTTCCACCAGCTCGCCACATCGGATATCGATGGCAACAGTTCCACGGAGATGAAACGGCCGAACAGCCACTCATCACCGTCGTAAGCTACGATTGCGCACAGTTCTCCGGCAAACAGATCCTTCAGTTCCTCCGTCAGTAATTCGTAGTTTTCCCGATCATAAACATATTGCAGATATACATCCGAAAAGAACAGAGTAATCTGAGCTTCGCAAATCAGCTCCAAATGATCACCGCCGTATTCGTTGGGAAAAATCAAGGAAGTTCCGGTCCCGACCGGGGTTTCCTCTTTCGGCCGCGTTAGAAAAACCACTTTCAACGCCGGTAGGAATTCCTTTTGCAACATCTCATCACCCCTTATTCTTTGAACGAATATCCATATTATCGTCTCGCTTATATGTTGTATTATATCATAATTTGACCCGATTTTGGCGCGATTTTCGGGCACCAAAACAAAGCCCCGGGCCGTACGACCCGGGGCTTAATTGAATTAACGTACTGCGTTGGACAGTCGGCTTTACAGGAATATGTATCGCAAGATGAAGAGAATCGAGAGGATGTACATCGTGATCGACACCTGCTTGTACTTGCCGGTCAGAACGTGCAGAATCACCCAGGCGATCATGCCGACGGCAATACCTTCGGCGATGCTGTAGCAGAAAGGCATGACGATGATGGTCAGGAAGGCCGGGATTGATTTGGCGTAATCGCTGAAGTCGATATCCTTAATCGGCGAGATCATGAAGAGTCCGACCATGATCAGAGCTGGAGCCGTGGCCTGAGCCGGAACGATTCCGAAGATCGGGGCAAAGAACAGAGCCAGGGCGAAGAAGAGCGACGTAAACACGCTGGTCAGACCGGTGCGTCCGCCCTCGGCAACGCCGGCCGAAGACTCGACAAATGTCGTGACGGTCGAGGTGCCCAGACAGGCGCCGGCAACCGTGCCGATAGCGTCGGAGAGCAAAGCCTGCTTGACGCGGGGCAGTTTGCCATCCTTATCAAACATATCGGTCTTGGAGGCCACGCCGGTCAAAGTGCCGATCGTATCGAATATATCCACGAACAAGAAAGAGAACAGAACCATCAACATTTCCCAGGTAAAGATCTGAGTCCACTCAAACTTCATAAAGGTCGGCGCGAGTGAAGGCGGCAGAGACGCGACGGCCTGCGGAAGGCTGGCGACGCCGAGCGGGAAAGCCGCGATAGTGGCCACGAGAATACCCCACAGGAGCGCTCCTTTGATCTTGAAAATAAGGAGGATACCTATCACAATCAGGCCAATAAAGGTAACAATCGCTTCTTTCGAGGTGAAATCTCCGGCCTGGATAATTACATCGGGATTGCCGTGTTTAACCAGACCGCCGTTGACCGCTCCGATCAGGGCGATAAACAAACCGATACCGACCGAGACCGCCTTTTTGAGCGCGGCGGGAATCGAGTCAAAGATCGCTTCGCGAACCTTGAATAGGCTGAGGACTATGAAAATAACTCCCTCCAGCAGAACCGCCGTCAATGCGAATTCGAACGACTTGCCCATCGAGCCGACAACGACAAAAGCAAAATAGGCATTAAGCCCCATGCCCGGTGCCAGTGCGAAGGGATAATTGGCCAGGAAGGCCATGCATAACGTGGCGATAATTGTGGACACAATCGTGGCCGTAAATACCGCTCCCCTATCCATGCCCGCGGCGGACAGAATCAACGGGTTGACAATGATGATGTAGGCCATCGTCATAAAGGTTGTCAAACCGGCGACAAACTCCGTGCGGACATTTGTTTTGTTCTCGGACAGCTTAAAAAAGCGATCCAAAACTCCGTTCAATTTGGTAACCATATCCATCTCCTATATGAACAGTGATTATGTCGAGCCGAGGTCGCCCCCGGCTCGTCATGCGAAGGATTATAGCATAGGTAAAAAAAGTGTGAAAGGGGTTAATCGCAACGTGGTAAATAGCGGTAAACTACTCGCCAGCACCGCCGAACCAACGCTCAAAAGCCTTCCTGAAACGGCGCCAAAAGCTCGTTTCGGTCTTTAAAGCAACGGTCGACGGGGCTGGAATCGGATCCTCGGTAGCCGACGCATCTTCGGGTACGACGGCACCAATTCTCCTCCGTGTGTGAGCCAAACGTGCGGCAGCGCGACGATCCAGCTCATCCGCTCTTTCCGCCTTGAGTTCCTTTGCCTTCGCTTCGGCGTCGGCGATAGCGGTCCGCATGAACCACTGCTGTGCCGG
>JAAZIX010000026.1 GCA_012800655.1 Clostridiaceae bacterium
CGCCGCCGTGTGCGGCCAGAATCGCCTCCGGCACGGTTGACATGCCGACTGCGTCGGCTCCGAGAATTTGCAGGGCTTTAATATCCGCCGGCGTCTCGAAATGCGGTCCCGGCAGGTAGGCGTAGACCCCCTCTTCCGGCACGGTGCTCCAGTTGGACTCGATAGCCGCGCGGCGGCAGATCTCCCGATATTTTCGCGGATACAAATCACTCAAGTCTACAAAACGCGGGCCCAGCTCGTCTATATTCGCCCCGCGCAGAACCGACGGCGCAAACAGACATAGTTGATCCCGGATTAGCATCAGATCGCCGACCCGCTGGCGTTCCGGGCGCAAAGCTCCGGCCGCATTGGTCAGCACCAGAAGCTTTATCCCGGCGTAAATCAAGGTACGGATCGGCAGGGCCAGCTGTGCCATGTCGTAGCCTTCGTAATAGTGAAAACGCCCCTGCATAATCCAGACGGTATGTCGTCCGACCTTCCCGGCTAGCAGGCGCCCCCAATGCCCGACAACCGTAGAGCGGGGGAAACCGGGAATCTCACCGTAGGAAATTATTGTCGGATCGTCGAGAATCGCGGCGACCTCACCCAGACCGGAGCCCAAAATCAGGGCGATATCCGGACGCTTGTCTAATCTTTGCAGCAGAAACTCCGCCGCCTCCCTGTAGCCGATCACATGTATCCTCCTTAGTACTCTAGTCCCAACAGATGCATAAAGATACGACGCGCCAACGGAGCGGCATACTCCGCACCCGTCCCGACGTCTTCAACAACGACGGCCAGGGCAAAGGGCGCTGCGTCCTCGGCCAGAAAGCCGGTGAATATTGCATTGGTTTTTGCCTGCCCGGCGACCTGAACCGTACCGGTCTTGCCGCAGACTGTGTGACTGGCAACCCCCGCACTCTGACCTGTTCCGTGCGTAATCGTCGATGCCGCCAGATTGGAAATTTGATCAGCTATGTCCTCGGATGTTGCGACGCCGAGAACGCGTCGTTCCGGTTCGCCGTAGGTCGTGCCGAGCGGATTGCGGAAGTAACGAATAATATGCGGCTCCATTATTTTGCCGCCGTTGGCCAAGCCGCCGACCTGTAGCGCCATCTGCAGGGCGCTGAGCTCATTGTGACTTTCGCCGGCAGGCTGACCGATACTGAGCCACGACAGAAGACCGCGATCGGTCGGTCCGTCCGGCAGGCTGAATTTTGACTTGGCAACCCGTAACCTGTCCAACGTAATGGTTTGGCCGTAGCCGAAGCTCTCAGCCGTCTTGAGCAATCTACGATAGCCCGTTTTGACACCCAGTTCGCCAAAGAAAACATTGCAGGACACCTGCAGGGCGCGCTTCAATCCCAATTCGCCGTGCGCATCAAAGGCACTCCGCTCGACGGCTCCGTTTAGAGTAAGAGGCACGTTCCCTTCGCAAACCAGATTAAGATCCTCATTAAAGAGCGGCGAATCCAGCCAGGCCGTTGCAGTCAGCAACTTAAAGGACGAGCCGGGCGCATATTGGCTGTTCAGCACGCGATTAAACAGCGAACTCTCCGGCACATCATGGAAACGCAACGCCTCCTCGGGTGTCAGCGTCGGAGTGCTGACCGCGGCCAGTACTTCTCCGGTTCGATAATTCAGGACAACAATTGCTCCCTTGCGATCTCCCAGCAAAGAAAGAGCCTTCTTACTCAACTCGCTGTCGATCGTTAGAATAATATCATCCCCGCGTAGTCCTTTCCCGGTTACATCCAGCAGAATCTGATCCAGCGAACTGCGCGTCTGTCCAAGTAGAACATCCTCGTATGCAACCTCAACGGTATTGCGCATCACGCCGGAATAGACTCCGACTATGTGCAAAGTCGCCTTAGACAGGGCCACATCCGTCGAATACTCACGGCTACCCGTCTGCGATGTAGCCAATTCCTCGCCGTCCATCGTAAAAATCGATCCGGCATTGGTAAAGCGCTGCGCCATCTGTGTGCGGGGAACACCTACCCGCACCTGCAGATCGCGGTGACTGCGTTGCTGTTGCCAAACCAGTCCGAGCAGTACCAAAGCCGTAATCAGCACAAAAAGCACGGCCATAAAGTTCATATTGCGAATCAATTTCCTCATGGTTTGACCCCCACCAACAACCGTTTGCGTGCCGGCAGACCGAGTAAAATCCCCGCCATAATAAATTTGACCGTCAGCGAGCTATTCCCCTGCGCTATAAACGGCAAGGTCGCTCCGGTCAGCGGTATCAAGCCGGCTGTTCCGGCAATTACCACCACCGCTTCAATGAAGAGAAGGCTACCGAGCCCGAGCGCCAGGGCGGACGAGAAGCCGTCCGGTGCCAATACCGAGGTTGTGCTGCCTCGTAACCAGAATACAAAGAACAGAACCACAATACAGAGCCCGACGATCAGTCCCAGTTCTTCAGCAATAGCGGCAAATACCATATCCGATTCAACGATCGGTATGCTGCGCGGATTGCCGTTTCCGATACCGCGACCGCTCAATCGACCGCGCCCGATTGCCTGGAGTGCTAGAATAATCTGACTATTGCTCGTATTGACTTCACTCCATATAGTAGTCCACCCGTGTAGACGTGCACGCACATGCGGGAAGAGTGACCAGGCCGCCACGCCCGCAAGCGCCGACATGCCCAGCACTACGAGCGCCTTGAAATACTCTGAGGTCATCACAACAAAGACCACGATCGTCAACGGTAGCAGAATCATCAACGAACCAAGATCCGGCAACATCATAATCATAAAGAAAACCGCCAAAGCCCAGCCCGCAAACAGCAACTGTATCTTTAGCGGCGGTCGCACTTTGAAGAACGAAGCCAGCACAAGCAGATAGGTGAGTTTGGCGACTTCGGTCAGCTGAACCGTCCGTCCGCCGATCCGCAACCAGAGCCGTGCTCCGAAAGCGGCATCGCCTGTGCCCCAAATTAAGGTAATTATGTAAAGCAACGGGGTCAGCACCATGCAAACGTAGGCAAAAAATTCCAACAGCCTCGTTCGCGCCGACAAGGCCGCCACGGGAATAAATGTTACCGTCATAATCACGGCGACCCAAAGTTGCGGCATAAACTCCTGTACATAAACCTCATTGATCCGCCGCACTTCCTCTATATTCCCGGCCTTGATCGCCTCAAGCCAGAGCGGCTGGCTCAAGAAAGTCAGGCGGAATTGGATCAGAAGACCCGTTGCCGCCAGAACATAAATAACCGAAATCAGGAGAGTGTCAAAACCACGCAAGAAAAGCGGCAGGAGAAGATAAACCGCATTCATGGCAATGGCAAAGGCAACGGCTCCGATGAAGAGCGGCTCCTGTTCCGCATGGCTCCGCCAGGGCAAAAGAAGATAGGCCATGCCGCAACAAAGGAAGTACCAGAGATTGCTGAGGAGCCAAAGCCCCGGGTAATAACGCTGATGGCGCAGACCGGAATCCAAACCGACCTCATATCCGGCCCGATCGGAATCGTCGTCGCGTAACAAGGGCGCATCCTGACTCTGACGCTCCCAGCTCTGGCGCAATACTTCGGTTGAAACGGCCAGCGGGTCATAATCTACTCCCGCGGAATAGGCCGCCGCAGCTTCGTCAATGAACGTAAAATACCAGCCGCCGACATTGATGACATCCATGTGCTCGAGCGGTGTCGGCTTGGTAACTTTTTCTTCATTCAGGTATGTAACCGCCCGTCTTCCACTCGGACGGATAAACCAGTCTCCGTCAAAGCGGTAGATCACAGCCTGGCGACGGTTCGATACTTTTCTATCCAGGCGGATATCGTTGCTCCGGGCACTACCAATATTGGTCGTTTGGTAGAGCATGAGACTACGCACGGAACCGCCTTTGCCGGCTAGAGGGCGCTCCTGAACCCGCGGCTGGGTCAGTAGTGAACGATAATTAAAGCGCCGCGTGCCGAAATCCGCCGCCCCGCTAC
>JAAZIX010000230.1 GCA_012800655.1 Clostridiaceae bacterium
ATGCGCACCGGGTCGTTGCGGTCGGACTCGTCGCGCACGAAAGATACGCCCTGAATACGTTTGCTCTTGACCTGTTCGTCGATTTTCTCGATCAGACGCGCTTTGTTGACCTGGTAGGGCAGGTCGGAAATGATGATATGGCGGCGGTTGTTGCCCATCTCCTCGATTTGAGCGTCGGCGCGAACGACGATGCGACCGCGGCCGGTCAGATAGGCCGAGCGAATGCCGGCCGTGCCGATGATGGTGCCGCCGGTCGGGAAGTCCGGGCCGGGCAACACTTCCAGCAACTCGTCGATCGTGGCCTCGGGATTTTCGAGAAGGAGCAGGCAGGCGTTGATGACCTCCGCCAGATTGTGCGTAGGGATGTTTGTCGCCATGCCGACCGCGATGCCGGTGGAGCCGTTGACCAGCAGATTCGGGAAGCGGGACGGCAGAACGTCCGGTTCCATTTCGTGCTCGTCGAAGTTGGGGTGGAAGTCGACGGTATCCTTGTTGATATCCGCGAGCATCTCCATGGCGATTTTCGTCAGACGGGCCTCGGTGTAACGGTAGGCGGCCGGGGCGTCGCCGTCGCGCGAACCGAAGTTGCCGTGGCCGTCGACCAGGGTGTGGCGCATCGAGAAGTCCTGGGCCAGGCGCACCATCGTGTCGTAGACGGCCGCGTCGCCGTGCGGATGGAAGCGACCGAGAACATCACCGACGGTGGCAACGCTCTTGCGATAGGCCTTGTCCGGCGTAAAGCCCTGGGTATACATCGAATACAGTATCCGCCGATGCACGGGCTTGAGTCCGTCGCGAACATCGGGCAGCGCACGGTCGGAAATAACGCTCATCGCATAGTCGATGAACGCCCGACGCATCTCTTCTTCCAGGTCTACCGGGATAATATTGTCAACATTTTCGCGAAAAAGAATATCTACTTCGTTCTCTTGTTCGGCACTTCGTTTGGCTGCTTTTTTCCTACTCATCGCGCTCCCGCTTCTACAGTTGAAACTTTATTAAAAATCCGTTAAAACCTTCGTATTTCTACCGTATTTCTACCGCATTTCTACAGTATTTCTACCAGTCTCTTCCAACGTTTCTCTTCCATTTATTGACTGCTTTTACGCGCTCTTCCGCGCCTAACAATCCTTTCCATTATACAACATTTACGCTGTTTCTTCCATCCGTTCCCGGCAATTTCATACGCTTTTTGAAACGGCATGGAATCAGCTGTTGCGACACATGAGTACGCTACCATAGCTCATGCCGGCACCGAAGGCGACTAGGCAAATGTTCAGATTTTGCTGCCCGGCACGGCTGAGGGTACCGTCCGACCAAAAATCTGCCAGGAGGAGAGGCAGTGAAGCGGCTGAAGTATTGCCGCAGAAGGCTAGATTTTGCGGGAAGCGTTCCGCGGGCAGGTCAAGGCGTGCGGCAATTGAGTCGATAATTCTACTGTTGGCCCGGTGAAATAGGAAGAAATTAATTGCGTCGGTCTCAAGCTTCCCGGCTTCGGCAAGCTCCTGCAAAACTCGCGGCAGCGTCGATGTCGCGTAGCGGAAGACGACGCGTTGACGGATCCACCCGTCGCTGGTATCCAGCTGGGCCGCAAACCAGTCGTTATCGATAATTTGTTCGGGGAGAGCCTTACCGCAGGCTTCCAGTACTAACTTCTTATTCACTACCACTTATTTCGTTACCGCCAATTGTCTCTTTGCTACCGATTCCGTTGCGCAGGGCGAGGCTGATTTGTTCCCGCAGACCGCTGAGGTCGTCGGGGAATATCGCCTAACAAACGCCGAGTTCAAGCATATCTTGAGCAGTCAGCCGCATTTTTCGGCGGTGACGCTACTGGTAAAAATAGGGCTGTTTAGGAAGTCTTTTAAGGCGATTTAAGGTCAAAAGGATCTTCGGAAGGTGCACTTAACACAACCCTGTTTTTCGTTGTGCAAAACAGGAATAGAGTCAGAATTACAATTCGGTTGTTTGAGGAACTACAATGTTAATACCCTGCTTTTTAACAGAGCGGGTACCAACTAGCTATTGTGGTTCTCTCGTCGGCATGTAAGTGCTGGCGAGGAGCATTTGGTTTGATACTAGGTGTTTCCTTATATTTCAAAATAATCTCCTATCCTCAAACAACTGAATTAGAATAATAGCAAAACAAACATAGAAAAAGAAGACGGTTAGACCAACCCGGTAACAGTGAACGAGTGCAATTCAACAATAGATAGTTTCAGCCTCTTTTTTACGATGCCATTCTATTTCACTTTTGCAATTAACACAATATATGTAGGGTACGCCGCCCCCTTGACTCTTACTATAGGAATATATTAATCTATTACAAAAGCTATAAATTAAAGGGCAAAAAGGAGGTGCACATAGCGAAAACGCTCAGGATTTTGGTGGCGACATGAAAAAATTGCAAAGCAGTATTGTTTATAAAAGCACTGTATAGCACTGAACAAGTCTAGGACTCATCAAATTTATAATTTACTTATAAAGGAGAAAAGGAAAATGTTACATCAACTCACTAAAAAATGTAATATCCGTACGTTTTCGATATCCCCGGAAAACTTTACTGGGGAAAAGGGAAAGGGCGGTATGGCCGTTGTCGGCGTATCGGCAGAACGCGCCAAAGATTTGGGACGGGGATGGAAAATCTCTCCCTTTGTGAAGATAAAGCCGGGAGAAAAATTTGTCTTAGCTACTGTTTCCGGCTCAGGCGCCGTCCGGCATATGTGGTTTACTTATAGTGCCCCCGCGCCACGGGATCTAATTCTGCGGTTTTACTGGGATGGACAGGAACAAGCTTCGGTAGAGGTGCCGCTGGGAGACTTTTTTGCTTCGGCAACAAAAGAATACCGCCAGATAAGCAGTTTGCCGGTATGTGTAAATCCTCAAAGCGGACTGAACTGCTACTGGGAAATGCCCTACCGTACGGGTTTTCGAGCTACCTTGGAAAACCGATCTGACCAGGAAGTCATTGTTTTTTACCAACTGGACTGTGAGGAAAAAACAGTAGATTCCGATGCCTTGTATTTTCACGCTCAGTTTCGCCGGGTAAATCCCTTACCGTATAAGCAGGTATATACTATCCTGGATGGTGTCACCGGCAAAGGGCAGTACGTAGGCACGTACCTATATTGGGGCGTGAACTCCAACGGTTGGTGGGGCGAAGGGGAAGTGAAATTTTATATCGATGGTGACACAGACTTTCCTACTATTTGTGGAACCGGTACCGAGGACTATTTCGGAGGCTCCTACTGCTTTGGTGTAAATGGTAGTTACATCGAATATTCTACCCCATATAGCGGTCTGTCTAAGGTGGATACCACGGATATCCTGTATCGAGCCAACCGCCGTTTTAACATGTATCGTTGGCACATACAGGATCCGGTGTATTTTGACAGAGATATCCGGGTGACAGTCCAGGCTCTGGGATGGCGTAGCGGACAGCGATATCTGCCTCTGCAGGATGATATTTCTTCGGTAGCCTTTTGGTATTCTGACAACTTGCAGGACGTGTATCCTGTCCTTCAAGATCGGGATTATTTAGAGATTATATAGCGAAGATCGGTCGCAAGGGTTCCCCTTGCGACTGGCTCGCCCGTCGCCCAAAAAATAAATGCCGCTGAAGTAATATTCGTAGCCACATAAATAAATGCCGCTAAGAGCAAAGGATCCTGTTGTCCATTGCAGGGATATCCTAACCTGAAAAGGCGATAATTATCAATAGAGGTTTTCATTTGAAGGCCTTTCTAGTATCCTAGGCTAAGAGCCTGGATCCTGTTAAGCAGCTCGTTCATATGAAGGTTAAGCTGGACGAGATCAAGCGTTTCGTAAGTTTGCTTGAGTTTACTTTTGACTTTTGCAGTAACATTCGGGTCTCCCAGGAGACGGCGGTATGGGATTTTTGCTCGATGCCAACCTAATCCCTATCGATATGAGATTTTTTCCGGGCAACCAAAGTGAGAAGCCGGTTATGCGTGAAGTTATCGATAATCTCAAGAAACGCAATAATATTACCGGCAGAACAATCCGTATTGCCGACAAAGGTTTAAACTGCGCTAACAACATCCGACATGCCTTGGAGTGCGGCGACGGCTACATTATGACTAAAGCCATTAAGACATTGTCGCAAACCGAGAAAGAGTGGATTCTTTTGAATCGAGATTATGTTCCGGTAACAGATGCTGATGGAAGTATCCTTTACTGGATCAAGGAATGTGTGGATGATTTTCCCTATACGATACTGGACAATAACGGTAGAGGGGCTACGGTTATGTTGCGGGAGAAGCGCGTAGTTACTTACAACGAGAGTCTGGCCAAAAAGAGGCGTGCCGAAATTAGAAAACAGGCAAATAAGGCTCTTGGCCATAGTCTTTCACAGGTCAAGATATCCGAGTTCGGTGATTATGCCAAGTATGTTGTCTTTGCGTCCACTGACAAGCAGGGGCAGGCAACCGGAGGCAAAGTAGCGGTTAGATTGAATCAAGATGTCACTGACTTGGATTCACTTCTGGCAGGCTACAATCTATTTGTTACATCTGAGGTAGACATGTCTGCGGCGGAAATTCACGCCACCTACCGTAATCTGTGGTGAATAGAAGAATCTTTCAGGGTCATGAAATCCGACCTTGAGGCACGTCCGGTGTATCTGCAAAAGGCAGATTCAATCGTTGGGCACTTTCTGATTTGCTATTTGGCGGTTTTATTGATGCGCTTATTTCAGTTCAAAATCCTCAAAAATAACTTCCCCTCCGAAAGCATTATTGAGTTCTTTTGGAAGTTCAGAATCGTCGAAATATCGGAGCGCAGAATTATGAATTTAAGCCTGAAAACGCCTTTTATCTCGGCGTTGGCGGAGATGACAAATCTCCCGCTGACTTCCTTCAATCTCAGCCACGGACAGGTAAAAGACATGCTCAACCACAGGTTCTGAGATGGCATTTAGCACCATTTTTAAACGTCAACTACCAAAGACAGGTTATATATCGCCGGGAGTTTTGCAATCTGCCGCGGATGGTTCATTTTATCACCACTATTTATCGCAAATTGGTTCAATCAACCGCAGATTGTGAACTACCCGGTTTTTTGTTTGTCAAAGCCGGCAGTTCCGCAGTTCGTGTCTATGGAAACAAGCCCCCTCGTGCAACAGTTACTGTTTCGTCGACATCGTTGGCAACTTCGCGATTTGCAGGGGCTGAAACGAACTCTACGAACTAGTTGTTCTAGTCGTTGCTTTGCCGATAGCGTTGGCAAAAATCTAAGTTGTGCGGTAAGAGTAGCGACGAAAACAGCAACCAAGAAATTAACGGGGATAGTGGCAGAGAGGGAGGCAAACAAGCAAGTTTTGCAATGGTAGAAAGAATATGTAGATAAAGTGGCCGAGGAAGAGGCGATAAATAGAGAAGTGCGATCAAAAAAAATGAAAAAGCTGAAAAAGGTTAGATTGAAAACATTATAAAGTTGCGCTCTGGAAATAGATTGAAGCAATATGCCTTGAAACTTGAAATGTATAAAGTTGTTGCTACGGAGACAGATTGACTAGTGTACTGAAACGGATTTAAAGTGGATTCTTGTACGGGATACCAACGCGGCGCGGATAGCGGGCCGGCGTGGGGTGATGTTTGCGGATGACAACGAGGTGGCGTTGGCTACCGTCGGGCAGGGTTGAAGACAGACAATCTTCGATTTTTCCGCCAAGTTCGCGGAGGGCGCGGCGGGCCGGGGCGATTTCCGGATCTCGGCCTTTCATGGCCCAAAAAACGCCGCCTTCACGCAAGAGAGGCAAACAATACTCGCAGAGCACCGGCAGCTAGGCGACGGCGCGAGCGGTAACGGCCGTATATTGGGCGCGGCAGGCGGGATCGCGACCGATCTCTTCGGCGCGGCGGGCATCAATCTCGACTCCGGACAGTTCCAGGCGCTCGACAACGGCCCGAAGAAATTGCGTTTTTTTGCGCACGGATTCAATCAGCAAAAGCCGGCCGACGGGTTCACAGATCTGCAATACCAGTCCAGGGAAACCCGCGCCCGTACCGACGTCCGCCAAACTGAACGAAATATCCGCCGCCGGCCAACGCTCGCGCTCGGCGCGAATCAACGGCGCCAGCTCCAGGCTGTCGACAAAGTGCAAAAGAACAATTTTTTCAGGATCGGTAATCGCGGTGAGATTCATCTTCCCCTGCCATTCATTTAGCAGTTCTCCGTATATCTGTAGCTGCCGAAGCTGTTTCTCGGAGAGAGGTAGCGGAAATTCCGCGGCGCGAAGGGCCTGCGACAATGTTGCGGAAAATTCTGTGTTCGATGTTGCGGAAAATTCCGTGTTCGATATTGCGGGAGATTCTGCATCCGATATTGCGGGCGATC
>JAAZIX010000231.1 GCA_012800655.1 Clostridiaceae bacterium
AAGCCGGTAATGATAATGACTATTGCCTCTGCATCACGGGACAGAATCTCGGTAGCTACGGACAGACCGTCTACATGAGGCAGATTAATATCCAGCAGGATGATCTGCGGACGATGTTCTTCAAACTTTTCCAGGGCTTCGATGCCGTCGGTCGCCTCGGTAATTTGGCTGACTCCGAGAGCCTCCCAGTCAATATTAGTTCTGAGCCGCAGACGAATCGCCTGGTCGTCATCAACTATCATTACGTGAAACACGGTTATCTTCTCCTTGGTATAAAGCGAAAACTATTGTTGTCTGAGTATAGACCCCGAACTCACTGCTGACCGTCAGCTGAGCTGCAGGTCCGTATGTATGCTTAATCCGCTGATTGACATTCCACAGACCGAAGTGGAGCGGCGGTGCGGGGCTATCCATGTTGATCTGACAATTAATCTGCTCAACCTCCTCCGGCATCAGGCCGCAACCGTCATCACAAACAATTATTTCGACAACGGTAGAACCGCCCGCGCTGTCTGCGAAAATGTCGTCCGCTACGAATGATATCGACCCAGGTCCGGACGGCAAGGTCTTCCGGCGAGCCGTGATACTGATCGTTCCGGTATCATATTCCGCGGTAAAGGCATGGATAATCGAGTTCTCAACTATGGGCTGAATTGTCATTTTGGGAATCCGAAGTTCCGCCAGTTCGGGATCAATTTGGGTGAGCAGAATGATGTCTTTGTTGCGACAGAGCCGCTGCAAATCAAAATAGTGTTTGACCAATTCCAACTCATGTTTAAGTGGGATGAATTCCTGACCGCGACTGAGGGAAATCTTGAAAAACTGACTCATCTGGTGCAAAATCCTTGCTACCAACTCATTGTCGCCGATCTGGATATAGTACTGTACGGAATCCAACGTGTTGTAAAGCAGGTGAGGATTGATCTGAGCCTGTAAGAGTTTTAATTCGGCATCTTTCTGCCTTACCGCAACCAGAGTCCTATATTCCGTGTATTCTCTGATTTTATCGAGCATGTCGTTCATGTATGCACCGATCCGGTTGATTTCATCCCGACCTCTGATTTCGAAACGTGCCGTTAAATTACCCTCCATGGCTGACTGCATCGAGTTGGTCAGACGACTGACCGAAGAAGTTAAACCGCGGGAGAAAAATCCGGCCAGGAACGGGCTGACCACAGTGGCAAGCAGAATAGCACCGATAATTGCGGTACGCAGGGTAAGCATGTCACCGAACAGGCTTTCGCTAGACTGGATATTCACATAGTACCAACCCGTAGTTCCAATTCGGGCAAAAGTTGCATACTGTTCTTGCCCCTGAACCAAATCCCGCTGGGTAAACAGTTTCTCGTTACCTTCTGTCAAACGCTCCAAATTTACCGACGGCAGAGGCCGGCCCAGCAAAGTTTTGTCGTAGGCGGAAATTACCGTACCGTCGCTATCAACCAGATAAGGATTCTCACCGGCCGACTGGAACTGACGTGCTACCTTGCTCTCGTGAAAGTTGAGCACCATAATGCCAATAATATCCAAGCTGTCAATATGACGAATATAGCGCACCTCCGTAAGTGTTTGACGCAGTCCGCCATCGATGTGAAGATTGTCGCCCAACAACCAAATCGCCCCCGGTATTTCAGTTTGCAGTCCTGACGCGATGTATCTGGCTTCGCACTCGGTGAAGTTTGCATAAGGCTTGAACAAGCTGGCACCGTCGCTACAGGCAAATCCGTTAACACCTAAAATGTCGATCGTGCCGACATTTGGATTTATCACCTTCGCTTGAACAAGTAGATTCTGAACATAAACAGTTGAGGCATTGCCTCGAACGATCAGAGGATCGTCACTATTTAAGATCTGATGCAAACCCTTATCGGCATAAATGCTGATGCCGGTTTGATCGATACCGTGGAAGAAATTGTTTATACTGGCGGCAATGGTTGCTCCGGCAGCTTCTGCCACCCTTAAGTTTGACTCCATGATGATGTGTCTGGAACGCTCATAGCTTACGATTCCAACCAGCAAAATCGTGATAATGGAGACCAAAAAATAGACTACTGCTATCTTCGTCGCCAATAAACCTCTGAACTGCAACTTCGTTTTCCATTCCATAGTGAGCCTAATCTTATCACATCCTACACTCGATAAAATTCAGTTATTCCAATGTTTTTGAGAATATATGCCATGTAATAATTCGAATTTTTTTAACGAGTTTGTGCATAGACTTTATGTATCTTTATGAGGTTTAATGTAAATATGAATGACTCTTTATATGTCTACCGTACGGCAGATATGTGAAGAGTCTCAGTAAGGAGGACAAATAATGAAAAAGTATTTAAGCATCCTATTGGCTTTGCTGCTTATGTTCGGCCTGCTCAGTGCCTGCGGCAAAACGGAACAGCCGCCTGCGACAGATCCGCCGGCTAAGACAGATCCGCCAAAGGAGACAGAAAAAGATGATGGTGATCTCAGTGCCGAAATTACCATATGGAGCATGCCGCTCACTTCCGGGGTAGACTACGACGAAATCTTAAAGAATGATCTGATTGCCCCTTTCAACAAGACCTATCCCAACGTGAAAGTTGAAGTGGATATGATGACCTGGGAGGGAGGCCCGGAGCGTTTGACAATTGCTTTGGGTACGGGAGCAACGCCGGACATATATCTGGACGGAACAGCCCGTACCGCCGCCTTGCCGACCAAGGCGAAGTTGGTCGATATGACCGATGTCCTCGATAAGCACAGGGATAAAATCCTGCCTTCCCTGCTGACTATCGGTTTGGTCGACGGCAAGAATTATCTGGTCCCCAACTCGGCTATGACGAGTTCTACCTTCACACTTAATTTGACCTTAGCAAAGAAACTCGGCGTCGATAACCTCATTCCCGAGGATCGCAACAAATGGTCCCGCGATGACATGTATGAATTGCTCAAAGCCGCCGCCGAAGCTGGTAAAAACGAAGGCATTTATGGCGTGGCCCTATACGCCGGATCCGCCACGGAAGATATCCGTTACTACAGCCTGATGCTCAGCAACGGCGGAAAGATTGTCAGCGACGACAAGAAAACCTGCTTGGCCAACTCCCCTGAATGCGTGGAAGTAATCACTTTCCTCAAGAAGCTGGTCGACGATGGTCTGGCGGCACCTGGAGCTGCGACTATCAAGTCGGAAGACGTAGCGACACTGTTCTATAACTCTAAGGCGCTGATGATGCTGGCCGGCGGACCCGGCTCCACATATACGCTCTTGAAGCGAATGAAAGAAGAAAAGAGTATTGACGAGGTTCCCGAGTTGATCTCCGTAGGTATTCCGACCAAGGATGGCAAGTCCCCCTACGTCTCTGCTTCCTGGGGCGCGAACATGTTCGCTACCTTTGAAAACAAGAATGACGCGGATAAGATCGCGGCTGCCAAGGCTCTGCTGGACTTCTACTGGAACGCTCCTGACGCCCATAAAAACATAGCCCTCAACAGCTCTTATGTTCCGGCGATGCAAGGCATGCAGGTAGATTACCCGGATCCTGTCCTCAAAGGACTGATCGAAGAGGCAAACTATTGTCTGAAAGAGTTCGGTGACTCAAGCTTCGGTATTCTTGAGCCTTTCTGGGTCGAGTTGCGTAGCGTCTTCTATCCGGAACTGCAGGCTGTCTTCTCAAATACAAAGACCCCGCAGGAGGCGATGGACACCTTTAAGACCAAAGTAGACGAAATTCTAAACAAATAAATAGAACCCTGCTAAACTTACCCGATCGCGAGCCCTAAATGAATAGGGCTCGCGAACGGCGTAGAAAGGATCCTCATGTCAAAAAAACACAAATCTCTAAAACTACGACTGCGGAAAAACCTGGGCGGCTGGATGTTTCTCCTGCCCTGGTTTACTCTGTTTGTAATTTTTTCAGCCTATCCTTTTGTCTACGGAATCGCTATATCCTTTTATGACCACAACTATAAAGAGATGTCCTTTATCGGACTGGAGAATTATGCACGAATCTTCCAGGATGACCTCTTCAAGATTGCCGTCTCTGCTACCTTAAAGATGGCCTCTCTTATTATTGTCGGTACCCTGTGCTTTTCTCTCTGGACCGCTTTTGTCCTACAAGGCTGGACGCGTAAAACACAAGCTCTGGGCAAGCTGGCCTTTTACCTACCCTCTATTGTCAGTCAGGTAGCGCTGGTAATCGTTTGGAAGTGGATCTTCAATCCGGCTTTCGGGATTTCCGCCAGCGTGGCGAGTATGCTCGGCATACCTCCGATAAATTGGTTCGGCGATGTCAGCCTGGCAATTCCCCTGATTGCGATCCTGGTAATGAGTTTCAATGTGTCCCAGCCCATTATCATTTTCTCTGCCGCCATCAACGGTATCCCGGAAGATCTTTATGAAGCTTCCGAAATTGACGGTGCTACCCGCGGAAAACAATTTTGGAGAATCACCCTGCCTCTACTCCGCCCGACTCTTGCTTTCGTCACCGTCACAACCACAATCGCCAGCCTGCAGGTCTTTGTCGTCCTCTACATGCTCACAGGAGGCGGTCCGCAGTACGGTACGACTTCTATTCTTCTCCTGGTCTACCGCAATGCCTTCGAATACAGCCGCTACGGCTACGCTTCGGCGCTCGGCGTGGTGCTCTTCCTGATCATCAGTATAATTGCTGCGATACAATTCCGCCTTAATCAGCGTGATATTCAATACTAAGGAGGTCGAGATGAAAGCTAAATCACGCCGCAAGCGGCCTCGCTTGACTCTTGGTTCCGTGTTACTGGGTATATTTATTGTTGTTGCTTTTATCCCTTTCTACGTAATGATCCTGGGCAGCTTGAAACCCAACTTTGCCTTTTTCAAGATTCCGCCCGATCTTATGCCCTGGGGTCTAATTACGGATAACTACGTTTACGTATTGACAAAGACGACCATCCTCGATAGCTTCCTGAACAGCATCTATATTTCGGCGATGATTACCCTGATTACCGTGTTCGTCTCCGCCTGCGCCGGCTATGCTTTTGCCAAAAAACGCTTCTGGGGCCGTAACGTCCTCTTTCTTATCGTCATGGCAACGATGATATTGCCACGGCAGATACTCATGGTGCCCAACTTTTTGGTGGCCAAGAACTTGAATCTGATCGACCGGCTGAACGGCGTCGTGCTGACCAGTATCGGTGCGCCCTTCGGTATCTTCCTTTGTCGGCAGTTCATGCAGACTTTGCCGGACGAACTAACTGACGCGGCAACGATTGACGGCTGTGGTGATCTGGGTACCTTCGTCAGAATCATCCTACCCCTCTCAATGCCGGCTCTGGGTTCTCTGGCAATCTTCAGCTTTATCGGCGGTTGGAACGATTTTGTCTGGCAGAACATCATGCTAACATCGAAAGATAACCGTACCGTACCGATTGCTATTGCCGCCTTGGCTGAGAAAGAATATTCCATGATCGGCTATCAGTTGACCGGAGCCACCATTGCCACCGTTCCTATGCTGATTATCTTCATTTTCTTCCAAAAGTACTTTGTGCGTGGCATCACAGTCGGCGCTGTAAAGGGGTAAAAATGCAATATTAACTACAACAAAAGTACTGTCCGCCATTTGACGGGCAGTACTTTTGTTATGTAATTACAGAAATATATTTTAAAGGCGCGCATAAATCCTTTGAGATATTACAGGCTAATTAGTCGCGCATCGTGCGCCGGACATTCGGCGACATGCTCGCGATATTATCCGGATCGAGACTGCTACGCCAACCTGTAAGGCTAGTTACGCACACTCTATTCGTTATAACCGGTAACCATGACATAATTACACCGGGACTATCGATGAAAACTTCTTGGTAGCTGTTGGCATCCCACTATATGGACTCTGTCCTTATTTTGACATTATCTACACAAGTTGCGCACTTGAACATTCGAGAACAAATAGCTGAAAAATGTGCGTTCATACCTACAAAAAAAACACTTCACCTACCTTCCTCTTGTTGTGTAATTACAGAAGTATATTGCAAAGGAGTATACCACATGAACTATCCGGAAGACCTTAAGCCCCGGCTACGCCCGGCGCCCAAAACACAGGCTCTCTACGAACAAGCTCTGAATACTATTCCCGGTGGCACCGGACTGTTAAGTAAACGACCGGAGCAATTTGCCCCCGGCGCCTGGCCGGCATACTTCTCGGCTGCCCAAGGCTGTGAAGTCACCGATTTGGACGGTAATGTCTATGTCGACGCG
>JAAZIX010000232.1 GCA_012800655.1 Clostridiaceae bacterium
ATGCGTCAGCCCATTCAGTTTCCGTCATGGCTGCTCTCCTTTTTGTTCAACCACCCGGATACAAACGAAACTGCCTGTACCCATGATGGCGCTCATGGCTACAGACAGCTAATAAAGCCGAAAAAGTTGAAACCCTTTTGTCTCCGACCGCCGCTGTACATCGCTGCTGAGCATCCTTTCATTTCGTATTGGCGGTATGATAACCGCTCTTATTTTCCTTGTCAAGCCGGATTTGCCGACTTTTTCGGATTTTTCACGGTTTTTGCGCAAAATCAACATTCTGCACCAGAAATCCGCTTCCGAAACGCCGGTTACTTAGCTACTTTCACTCAGTTCCGACACATAAAGCTGCCGTTCGCGCTCCGAGCGCGAGTTCCTCCGATAGTCGCGCGGCGCGACACCGGTAATGGAGCGGAAAGTCCGGCTGAAGTGCGTGTAATTATTAAAGCCGACCTCATAGGCAATATCAATGATCGGGTGATCGGTATTAGTCAGCTTGTCCATAGCGACGTTAATCCGCACCTCCTGCAGAAAACCCGTAAAATTCGTCGAAGTGACCGATTTAAAGAGATAGCGGAAATACGACGGCGAAAGCGCGAATCTGCGCGCCACATCATCACTGTGCAATTCCTCGGCGTAGTTCTCCTTGATGTACCGAATCGAATCGAAGATCGCCGCATGATTGCGGGAAATGACACCGGGTTCGCTGTCCTGTTCCAGATCGCGATTGTAGGCGCGTCCGACAATAACCAGCAAATTGAGTAGCTTTGCCTTAATTAACAGCTCAAAGCCGGGCTTGCGTTCCTTATATTCATTATTAATGTCCTGGAGAATCATTTCCACCAGCGTCCGATCTTCGCCTTGGAGGTTCAACCGCGGCCTAACTTGATTCTCGGCAACCAAAAACGGCTCAATATAGGCAAAATCAAAGAATACATGCGCATTATCAAAGTTGGTAAAATTGGCGTTGATAAAGCTGGGATTGAACTCAAACTCGTAATATACCAACTCTTTGGTAGTCGGATTGACCTTGTGCGGAACGCCCGGCGGAACAACAAAGATATCTCCGCGCACCAGCGGAAAGACCGCATCATTTATTGTATGCTCACCCTGACCGCTCAAAATATAGTTAATCTGCAGGTATTCGTGGCGATGCAGGAGAGTGCTCCTGCGACTGCGCACCTTACAGGTATAAAAGCCCAGGTGTCCGTCCGGGTTCTGTGACATACGATACATCGGAATAGATCCATAACGATCATCTTCCAATGCAATACGCGGTGACATATCCTGTTCCCTATTCATTCAGATTTCAACTTTTGCTTCGGGGCTGACCGCCGCGCGGGCGATTCGTCCGCGAGCGTCGGCTGCGTCCTCCTCGCCGCTCACCGCTCCTCTTAGCCGAATCTTGCTCCTCCTGACCCTGTTCCGTCTGACTTCGCTCCGCTCGGCCTTGCACCGTTCGACGCCGGCGCTCCGCATCCGAACGGCGTCGGCGCGGTTCCGCTCGATCTCCGCTGACCAGCTGTAAGTTGCGCCGTTCCGCCGCCTCGCGACGCGCCGTATCGAGTTTATCCTCCCAGCCGTCACCGCGTCGCGCCGTAACACTGAGACGGAGCGGCTCGCCACTCTCCGTCGCCTGGACCTGCCTACGATATTGGACAATCCGCTCATCATGCGCCTTCAACAACTCAACGTCTTCCGCCGAATAGGTGTGGCACTCCACGCTTCCGTCGACAACCAACTTAACGGTAACTGTCTCCTTAATAAGGTCGATATTCTCCACGCGAGCGACACCGAGCGCACTTAGGACAAAAGAGCCGATATTGGGAACCCTTGTACGGGCATCTTCGTACGCCTCCTGCTCATAGCCGAGACAACAGAGCAGACGGCCGCAGGCTCCGGAGATCTTGCTCGGGTTGATGCTTACATTCTGCGTCTTCGCCATCTTGATCGAAACCGGGCGGAAGTCGTTGAGAAAGCTGGAGCAGCAGAGCTCGCGTCCGCATACCCCCATGCCGCCGACCATTCCGGTCTCATCGCGCACTCCGATCTGGCGCAATTCGATCCGTCGCTGAAAGCGCGCGGCCAAATCTTTAACCAGTTCACGAAAATCGACTCGCTTCTCCGCCGTGAAATAGAACTTCATTTTATTGCCGCAGGGCGTTATGCTGACCTCGGACAGATCCATATCGAGACCGTGCTCGAGAATCATCTCGCGGGCAATCTGAAGCGCCTCCCGGCATTCCTCGTCAATCGAAACCTGAACTTCGGCATCGCCGGACTCGGCGCGACGCACGATTCGCGGCATATCCGGATTTATGTCCTCGGCGGGTATGTTGGCATAGATCGAACTGACGATCCCGTAATTATTGCCCTCTTCCGTTTCAACGATAACATGATCGCCGACCGCCAACGTCAGATCTCCGGCATTATAATGTGTCGTCTGACCCGAACCGTTTATTCTTACTTTAACCACTACGGGCATTAGTTAATTCCTTTCGTAATTGCAAGAGCATATTTGATATCGCTATATCAAAACCGGCATTGTTGGCTATGGCCGTCTCCGCTTCATTCAAGAGGGAGAGAGCGCGGCCGATCCGCAAAGTCGAACTTCGCTGCTTCTGCCACAGCTGCCGCATCTCATCGCGTTCACGCGCAAATATAAAATCTTTGTCCGCCGGGAGCGGTGTCCGAGCCGCCGTGTCGGCGGTGGATACCCCCTGTTCTTCCGAAGCTGTCCGTTCGGCTACGGCGGCAAACAGCATAAAGTCCCGCAGACGGGCGGCGATGAGCTGAAAAATCAGGCTCAGACTGTCGCGGTTCTCCTTAAAAAAGGCGGTGCAGTCCACCAGTAGATCCGTGAGCCCGCCCGTAAACAAAGTGCGGAAAACATCACGCGTGCCGTTGTATATCGCGCCGAAATCTCCGTCGGTGATCAGGGGAATAATTTGTCCCGGACTGTTGTCCGTCAAATTCAACAGGAATTCGCGCTGACCCGGATCCAGGCGCTGCCAATGTCGTGTCGCATCGTTCACACTATCCGTCGCGTTGCCCGTGCCCGGCAAAGCGGCGATGATCGCCTCTACCTCGGTAGCGGTATACGGTTCCATCCGCAGAAGGACACAACGTGAGCGAATTGTCGGCAAAAGCCGTTCGGGGACAGTAACAATCAAAATGATAAAGGCCCAGACCGGCGGTTCCTCGAGAGTCTTGAGCAAAGCATTCTGTCCGGCTTCGTTCAGAGCATCCGCATCAATTATAAAGACACGGCGCTCACCGACGGTCGGTAAGGTCAGGATATCACCGCTGATCTCGCTGCGAACCCGTGCCACCGGGATCAGCGAGCTGTCCGGATCCGCCTCAAAGACTGTACAGTCAGGATGGGAAAACTGATAGTGCAAACGGCAGGAACGGCATCTTCCGCAACCGATTCCGTCGTCACATAGCAACTGCTGCGCCCAGACCCGCGCCAAGCTGCGGCGGCCACTGCCCTTCGATCCGGCAAATATATAGCTGTTGCCCGGCATTGAATCACGCCACTGACGCAAACGTGCCAAATTCCCCGCCTGGCCGATCATACGCGTCGCCAAGACGAAGGATCCGGACTCAGCCGTTATCCCTCCTTCTTCCGTTATCACAGAATTGACCTTATCGGCTACATCTTCTCGAAGTATTCAACATTAACCACGAATACCGTCGCTCCGCCGATTGTGACCTCCACTGGATAGGGAATGTAGGCGCCGCTGATCGCCGAGGGCGTAATCGTCGTATTTATCGCAGCTTTGCGGGAGCTGGAATACTTACGGACGATATCGAGACAGTCCTTCAGCTTATCGTCCTCAACCACCATCATGAGGGTGGTGTTACCGGAACGCAGGAAGCCTCCCGATGAGTTGAGTTTGGTAACGCGATAACCGCTCTTATTAAGTTCGACCATCAGGCGCGGGCTGTCTTCATCGTGAACGATCGCAAAAATTAACTTCATAATTGCAAATCCTCTCTAATGATTTTCTCTATATTCTGCCACACAGCCTCTATCGACTGTGTCGCATCAATGCGTTTAATTCGTTTTCCGTCGCGCTCCGCCAACTC
>JAAZIX010000233.1 GCA_012800655.1 Clostridiaceae bacterium
GATTCCCGCATTGTTCACCGGTAGATCTTCGAATGTACCGGTCCAGTTGTTGCCCGCATTCAGTTCCAGTGTCTTGTCCGTCACTTTAACGTTATCGGCGTACAGTTGTACCGTAACTTTTTCAGGATCAGGACGCAGACCATCCTGATTGTCCGCGTCATCCCATACTTTAGTGACGCCTACGTCCCTTGTATACGGCGCGTGTTTGTTCGTGATCTTGAACGTGTATCCTTCTGCCGCCGAGCCGCTCGTGCTTATCTCTTCCGTGTATTCAGGCACGGGAGCCTCTTTTACCGTGTAGACAATTGCTTTCCCCGAATTGTTCACCGGCAGATCTTCGAATGTGCCTTTCCAGTTGTTGCCCGCATTCAGTTCCAGTTCCTTGCCTGTCACTTTAACGTTATCGGCGTACAGCTGTACCGTAACTTTTTCAGGACGTAGACGATCCTGATCATCCGCATCATCCCAGTCCTTAGTGATGCTTATGTTCGTTGTATACGGCGTGTGCTTATTTGTCACATTGTAATCGGTAACTGTTGGTGTATAGCCTTCTATCTCGTCTTCGGTTATGCTATAGACAATCTCCACTCCGTTTTCGTACTTAGGTTTATTGGTGAAGTTCCAAGTCCATTTGCCTTGCGCATCCGGCTCCACGGTCTGGCTGTCTACAAGTACGAGGTCAGCGCTTCCGACTTTCTTGTACAGCTTGATCGTTATACTTTCGGGACGCAGGCCGTCCTGGTCGTCATTGTCGTCCCAAGTCTTACTTCCGGGGATATTAACTGTTTCCTGATTGTATGTATTCGTAATCTTGAACAATCTACACGAGTATCTGCCGACCGCAAAGTTGGTCCATGTGTTTTCTCCTTTGAAGTCGAGATCTGAGGAGAGAATGCCACCTTCTTCATTAAATTCGACGTCAATCGTTACCTTCCCTTTATCAGGATCAGGATCCCCGGGGATAAGGTCTTCATCTACCTCCGGTCCTTCAAGCCAGATAAAGTAATCGCCGCCGCCTTCCAAATATGACTTTAGCTCACTCAATAGTGGTGAGTCATTCGGACCCGCATCAATTACATTCGACAAGAAGGTATTATGATTCTGATCCGGCATGTGATTCAGAGTCCAAATAACGAAAGTTCCCTCATCTTCACCCGCGGTCAGGCGCGTAATGACAAAGGTTGGATTTTCAATCGACCATTCGCTGGAACTTTGTTCCGATGTACAAATTACGTCCGCAATTACACCTTCAGTAAGGGCGGGGTCTCCTTCGTCAAAATCGATAATCGGCAATTCCTCAACCGTATACTCGATAAAGTTGCCATCTACATCTTTCAACGGCAGGTTTTTCCATTCTACAGCCGTATTCGGATGTTTAAGTTCCGCCGTTTTATAGACCTCTCCGTCTGCCTTAACCCGTACATAAATGGTCGGAGGAGTTACTCCTGCCGGCACGCCGGCCCAGTTCTTTTCAAAACGCACAGAGGTAATATTCGTGAGATCCACAGGACGATATGTATTGGTAACGGTCAGAGCATCTTCCTGCTTTGTATACCCGGCTGGCGTATAATCATTGCCGGCCGCATTGACCTCTTGTACCTTATATTCGTATTCATCCCCGTTGGGAGCATAGCGGACAAAATCAACCGGATTCACATCCGTATCCGTCTGATTCCAAGTCACCTCATTGCCGGTCGGCACAAGTCTGGGGGAACCAATCTTAGTTGTAGTATCATCGAGGTTAACCCGCCAAAGCTGGAAGTAGATTTCCGGCTTATCATTCGGTGCGTTTTCCGACCATGATTTGGTGGCCGTAACACTCATATTTTTTGTCTGCTTGTTAGTTACGGTTACGGTTTTATTCAGCGCTCCGATATCGATCGCCACTGTCGCGCTGTTCCCAACTATCGGATTTCCATCGCCAACCTTAACGGTCGTGGCAAAACCGTCTGCATCCGCCTCGGTCACCGTATATGTGCCCTTGGCCAATCCACCCAGCGTTTTGGTCCAGAGACCATTATCGGGCAGATTAAAGGCCTCGCTGTAACCGCCGGGTCCGGTAACCGTGAAGGAGAAGGACACGGGTGTTCCTCTTGATCCACTCCTACCGGTTGGCGGCGTCTGATCGCTTATAACTCCCTGATCCAGAACTTTCACAATCTTCAAGGTACCGGGTTTTTCCCTATTAATCACCTTAACTTCAACATCCTCGGTGTTGCCGTCAGCAATGTAGAATTGTAGATTGGAAACCTCTTCTCCGTTCACAAAATATTTTACTTCATAGTCCGACAGATTGCCTGTCTCCACAAATGTGTAGGTACTGGCATATCTGAGATCCGTCATCAGCTTTGTGCTACTCTCTGTACTCGTGTTCAGTGTAAAGCTACGAACCGTCTCGTCCCCATCCTCGCCGGGACCCGTAACCTTTACCGTAAAATTCCGATCCGCTGTTATGACATTCCCGTCCTTGTCCTGAAGTTCTTTTACGACTTTGTACAGGACAGGATTGACTGTAGGCACCGGGAAAGAAGCGGTTTGAGAATTCCCATACACATCCATGTAGGTAATCTCCGCGTTACCGTTCGTCGGGTATTCATCGTTTTCATCCGGCGTCTGACTCAAAATATCGTCATTGATCTCGATTCTGTACTGAAGCTGTGCATATTTAATGGTGCTGTCCGAGGGAAGAGGAGTTATCAGTGTTCCGGGGTTCCACTCAATCCTTTTGGCGACAGGATCATAGGTTGCCTCCGGTGTGTCCGGTACGGTTACAATGCTACTTACATTTGCGGCGGGAATCTCAAAACCCGGTCCCATCGGGTCTACGACAGTCGCGTCCCTCACCGCGGCTACGATCTGACCGGCAATGGTCTCAAAAACCGACTCAAGATCATCCACATCGGTTACTTCAGTAAATGTTCCGCATCCCTGTTTCATATCGTTAAGGACACCGCTACCCGTCGCATTTGTTTGGAGCCCGACTGTGAACAAATTGATGCCTTCCTCACCGGCAAAACCGGCTTCGGCAATGGCGCAATTGCCGCTGTTGTAGTAACGACGCTCCCCTGATGTAGTCTCATAAAGATACCACATGCTGTTTCCTGCACCGGTTCTGTTATTTTGATATAAAAAACGGTCTTCAGGAACGTCGGTGCTGGTCTGCTTTTTATTCTGGTAGGGGCCCGGGGGACCGCCATCGATCAGATAATTATTTGGATTATCAATTCGGTAATTATACGTCGGTTCACCATCCGACAACAGAACTATATGCTTATTTTGGGCTGTGGAATCAGTCAGCAAAGCCGCCGCCGTTCTGACACCGGCCTGAGTGAAAGTTCCTCCCGTAGCACTCAAATTTTCGATTTTGCCTTTTAACAAACCGGCATTGCTGGTTAAGGCTTGAGTAGTGCCGACATTGCCTGCAAACGAAACCAAGCCTATTTGTGTCGCGGAAGCGCTGCTTCCCAACAACGCATCAACAAATGCATTTGCAGCTTCCTTAGCCTTACTGATTCTATTGCCAGCCATACTTCCGGAAGTATCAATGACTAGAATAACGTCACTGCTGACCGGATTATCCTTGCCCTCGATCCGTAACGTGACATCCCAGGTATTAACCATACCATCTACCGGTGTCGCTTCTTTAAACAACATGACATCGCCCGGATCTACGGGAGAACCATTTGCCCTGCCTCCGAGCACACCCGAACCGTTAGCGGGTGCTGCTGTTGCTACCGCCGGCATCATGCCCAAAACCATAACTATGATTAGGACCAGTGCCGACAAACGATTTCTTGATTTATGCTTTTTCATTTAACTTGACCCCCCACTTTTGCTTTGATCCGCAGTACAAACCTGCACTATAAAGGTACGACCTTTCTTGTTTGAAAACCAGTCCCAAAACTGGTAGAAAAGTCAACGAAATTGGCACTTGACAATTTTGTAAAAATAGTGTATGCGCTAAGAGTCAAAAAAAGAACGCCACGGACCAACTCCGTTTTGGCGTTCTTTTGAACTGAACAAGGGGGGATTAAACCCCTTACTCCTTGAATACCATTAAGTTTCTACCTAATGATGATTTAAAACCCTCATTAATAATTTATTCCGAAAGCTGTTCGAGCCGCGATTGAACTCCGGCCAGTAACTTCTCAACCTCGGCCCGGCGCTCCCGTTGCTTTTCGACCACCGCCGCCGGAGCGCGTTCAACGAACTGCGGATTATTCAGCTGACGATCCAGGCGCTCGATTTCCGCCGCGTGTTGTTCCGCCTCTTTGGACAGGCGCTCCAGCTCCTGCTTCAGATCAACAAGATCGGCCAAGGGCACATATATGGTCCCACCCTTAAACACCACTGTTGCCGACAGCGACGGAGCCTCCTCCGGCGCATCGATAAAGCCGAGTTCCGTCACCGCAGCCAGATGAGTCAGAACCGGCAAATTGCGCGACACCCGTTCCGCCGTCGCCGCGATATCCGCCTGCAACACCAACCCGATCTCGCGACTCGGGGGAACTTTGTACTCGGCGCGCAAGGCACGCACGGCTCCGACCAACTCCAGGATAACCTCCATATCGCTCTCCAGCTCGGGGTCTGGCAGAGACGGATCGTACTGCGGCCACGCCGCGACCATAATGCTACCCTCCGTCGGCGGTAATCCCTGATAGACCGCCTCGGTGATGAAAGGCATAAAGGGATGCAGAAGTTTCAGGCCCTCCGCCAACACATGGCACAGGGTACTCAGAACCGCTTCGCGCTCACCGGCAGTCGTGCTACGCAACCGCGGCTTGGCCATCTCGATGTACCAGTCACAAAACAGATCCCAAATAAAGGAATACACCCGACCGAAAGCCATACCGGTCTCGAGCTTCTCAAGGTCTGCGCTCACCTGAGCGATCGTCTGCTGCAGCTTGGACAGAATCCAACGATCCGTCTCCGGTAATTCGGCGGGATTCAGCTCGGCAAAGGCCGGCACACTGTCGTCTTCCGGATAATTCATCATGATAAAGCGATAGGCATTCCAGATCTTATTCACAAAAGCAGCGCCGGCCTTCACATGATAGGTCAAGTAACGCTGGTCATTACCCGGTGCCGTACCGGCAATCAGCGAATAGCGTAGCGCATCACAGCCGTAGGTGGCGATCTCCTCCATCGGCTCGGTGCCGTTACCAAGCGACTTGGACATTTTGCGCCCCTGGTCGTCACGCACGATCCCGTTAAAGAAGACGGTGTGGAAAGGCACCCGTCCGGTCTGATGAATACCGGAGAAAATCATTCGCGCCACCCAGAAAAAGATGATGTCGTAGCCGGTCACCAGCATGGAATTCGGATAGAAGTATTTATAGTCGGCGGTTTCCTCCGGCCAACCCAAAATCGAGAACGGCCACAGAGCCGAACTGAACCAGGTATCGAGCGAATCATCGTCCTGACGCAAATTCGTTCCGCCGCAATGCGAGCACCGCGCCGGAGTTTCTCTTGCTACCGTAATCCCGTCGCAGTCGCTACAGTACCAGGCGGGAATCCGATGTCCCCACCAGAGTTGACGCGAAATACACCAGTCGCGAATATTCTCCAGCCAGTTAATGTACACCTTTGTGAAGCGTTCCGGGAAGAATTTCACATCTCCGTTGAGCGCCGCCTCAATAGCCGGAGCGGCCATTTCCTTCATCCGGACGAACCACTGCAAAGACACGCGCGGCTCAATAAATGTGCCACAACGATAGCATGTACCGACATTATGATCATATCGCTTAATGCTCGGGATTAAAGCGAGTTCCTGCAAGTCGGCGACCACTGCCCGACGACATTCATCGGCCGTCATGCCGGCATACTTCTCGCCGGCCGCCGCAGACATCATCCCGTGATCATTGATCACTTCAACCAAAGGCAAACCGTGACGCAGTGCCACATCAAAGTCGGCCGGATCATGCGCCGGCGTGATTTTTACCACTCCGGTGCCGAAGCCCGGCTCAACCATCGCGTCGGCGACGATCGGAATCTCGCGACCGACCAGCGGCAGGGTCACGGTCCGACCGATATAGTCGCGGTAACGTTCGTCATCCGGATGCACCGCCAGGGCGGTATCGCCCAGCATCGTCTCCGGCCGTGTCGTTGCGACAGTCAAAAATACATCCGTCTCTCCGGTCAGGGGGTACTTGATCTCCCAGAGGCTCGTCTCACGTTCCTCATACTCCACCTCGGCGTCCGAAAGCGAGGTATAGCAGTGCGGGCACCAATGCACCATGCGTTCGCCGCGATAGATCAGTCCCTCCTCATAAAGACGCACAAACACTTCTGTAACGGCGGCCGAGAGTCCCTCGTCCATAGTAAAGCGCTCACGCTGCCAATCGCAGGAACAACCCAGACTCCTGATCTGGTCATTGATCCGCCGCCCGTACTTCTCGCGCCACTCCCAGGCGCGCTCCATAAAGCCCTCGCGCCCCAGATCATCCTTGCTCAGCCCCTCGCTACGCATGGCGTCGACGATCTTCGCCTCCGTCGCGATCGAAGCGTGATCGGTACCGGGTACCCACAGCGTCTCATAGCCGGCCATACGTTTCCAGCGAATCAGCACATCCTGCATTGTCAGGTTCAGGGCATGTCCCATATGCAACTCACCGGTGATATTCGGCGGCGGCATGGCGATGGTAAAAGGCTCGCGATCGGGGTTCGGCTCCGGGCTGAAATAACCGGCCTCTTCCCACTCCCGATAAATCCGCGGCTCCTCAATGTCGGATCTAAAATTTTTACTGATCTCATCTATTCTTGCCATCTGCAAAACTCCGTTTTACTCTACCTAATATACTCTACTTATATAATATAAAGGCCAGGACAGTCCCCGGTATCAGGGCCGCGGTCCCGTACAATTTCAGCTTCATAAGAGCCTGTTGGAACATGGCATCGCGCGCCTCTTCTTCCGTCAAGACATCGGCCATCTCCTTCGGCAGGCGCTGACGTTCCGCGAGGTTGAAGCGCCGCACCAACGGCTTGGCCGCCGCGATGATCAGCGCGCCGACCGCCAGGGACAGAAGCATCACGATATTCAAAATCACCACCAGCGTATCGCTCATTGTTTTTCCTCCGTTTTCGGCCAAGCCGACGGTTCGACGCCCTGCTGTTTTCGGGGTTGGATGAGCCGATCCAGCGAAGCGGCAAAAGGCGGGGCAAAGACGCGCATAAAATACTCCGCCTCCGGCAGGCTCAACTCCTCGACCCGGCGGCGGCAGCCCTGCTCGGCTTCGCGGAACTCCTGATTACCCTGGGAAGTTTCCTCCACGCATTTGAGCCAGGCGCAAATACGGTCGGCGGCATTCACCAACTCAAGGCAGGCGGCAACTTCTTCGTCGACCTCCCGCTCTTCCGCCCGGAGATATCCCTCATAATAGGGCAACATCTCTTCCGGCAACATGTCCAGTAGCTGATCGGCGGCGATCCGTTCCACCTTGGCATAAGCCGCGCGGATATCGTCGTCATAATATTTCACCGGGGTCGGTAGATCGCCGGTAATGATTTCCGTCGCGTCATGGAAAAGAGCGTATCCGTAAACCCGCTCCGGTTCGACCCGCACCGCGTCGGCATGACAATGGCCCAAATCACGAATTACCGCCAGGGAATGGGCGATCAAAGCAGTCAAATAGCTATGCTCCGCGACATTCTCTATCCGGCTGTTGCGCATCAGGCTCCAACGGTTAATCAGGCGGGCGCGATTGAGCATGGCAAAGAACGGACTGACCGACTCGGTCATCCCACGGTCGCGGTCTCCGGCCTGTTCGGTCTGATCGATTTCTCCGATCTGTTCGACCTGCCCGGCCTGTTCGGCACACCCGGCTTCTCCGACCGTATTCTTCTCTTCCGCCTGCTCCGGCCGCATTTCCCGTTCCGACACTTGTCTCTCCGTCACTCTTTCTCTACTCGGCGTTACTTTACGACGCCTCCGCCCAGTTTACCATATTTACGAAGCGAACTTCTCCCATTCGTCGTAGATGGCTCGCAATTCCTTATCCAAATAGCCGAGAGCCCGATCGCCGATCTCGGGCGGAACCCCGTAATAAGCCTCAGCTATCGAACCCGTAATGGCGCCGATGGTATCGCTGTCACCGCCGAGGGAAATCGCCGTGCGAATAGCGTCCTCGAAAGAACTGCTTTCCAGGAAGCAGACAATCGCCTGCGGCACTGTTCCTTGACAGGTTTCATTGAACCGATAGGTAGGGCGAATTTCGTCAACGCTGAAGTTGAGCGGATAATATTTAGCTTCAATCCGCGCTCGAATTTCATTCTTCGACGCGCCCCGGCGAGCCATCACGATAGCGACGGCGGTAGCGCGAGCACCCTTGAGTCCCTCCGGATGATTATGAGTCACTTCTGTAACCGCGTCGGCGAGGCGCACTGCCTCTTCCTCATCCCGCGCGACAAAGCCGACCGAACTGACCCGCATGGCCGCGCCGTTGCCGAAGCTATTGTACGGTCCGAGTCTGTCATCGCGCACCCAGCGGCGGAACATCCCACCGAAGCCGCAATGCGGATATCTCCGCCCTATTTCACGCATATATTTGACGGTCAAATCGGACAATATGGCGTAAAATTCCTCGCTGTTCCGACCGAATCGCTCCGCCTTTTCAGTCGCGACCGCCTCCATTATTGCCTTGGCGACGGCAAGTGACATGATACTGTCGTCCGTCACGGAACAAGCGGCGGTAAACAGCTCAAAATCCTTGCTTCTATGATTCCTAAACTCAAAACGCGAGCCGACGATATCTCCGATGATTGCTCCCAACATAATCCCACCACCTCATATTATCCTGGGGGGATTATAACAAACGGAGAGGATATATAGCTTCAACGGCATTTGTTTATTGGGCTACGGCATTTGTCAAGAGAACGATTTGTCCTTTATCCGGAAATTGCCACCACATTTGCGACCATAACGGCCGCAAGATCGGTAGCAAGGATTTTCCGCAGCAGCAAATACGGTAGCAAATTTACGGGCGATATAGTTTTCGGCAATTTTGCAGGTTTTACGGCTCTAGGGGGTCAGGTAGGGCTGCCTAAGAGCGGTTTTCCGGTGTTTTTGGCTGGTCTTGCAACAATATTTCAGATTGTACAGGTATCGGGGTGTCTCGAGCGGTCGTAGAGACGTAATACTTGCAAATTTGCCGAATGACCAGGTGCGGTAGACACCATACTTGCAAAGTTGCCAAAAGGCACGGCATATCCCCTGCCAAAACTTTACATAAATTTCATGAGTGTTTTACATTTACCGACTACAATTGCATCGCGTTCTCGCCAAGACCTGCAAAATTGCCGGCGGCGAGGGCATTACAACGAAAAGAACCTTATGAGGGTTCGAGAAGGGTTTGAGATACAACGATATGGGAAGAGTTATTCTTGATATTAAAAACCTGGACAAAACATACGTCAGCGACGGCATAGAGAATCCGGTTATCAGAAAGATGAATTTGCAAATCTACGCCGGTGATTTCACCGTCGTCATGGGACCTTCCGGCTCCGGAAAGTCGACTTTACTCTACTGCCTGGGAGCCATGGAGGACGTGACGGGCGGGAGCATTCTTTTCCAGGGTAAGGACATTACCAAAATGAAGGAAAATGCCTTGAGCGATTTGCGTCTGAAAAAGTTCGGCTTCATCTTCCAACAGATTCATCTCGTTTCCAATTTGAGCCTGTTTGAAAACGTTATTTTGCCCGGCATGGTCTGGCCCAAAAACACAAAAGAAGATGTAAATAAACGAGCACTGGAACTGCTGGAAAGGTTCCGGGTGAAAGATGTTTCCGAACGTCTGCCCTCACAGGTCTCGGGCGGCGAGCAGCAGCGGGCGGCGATCGCCCGTTCCCTGATTAATCGGCCGGACGTGCTTTTCGCCGACGAACCGACGGGCGCGCTGAATCAGAACAACTCCGAAATCGTTATGGATCTTTTCTCGGAATTGAATCGGGACGGACAATCCATTCTGCTGGTCACGCACGATCGGCGGGCGGCCCTGCGCGGCAACCGAATCATCTACATCATCGACGGGGCAATCAGAAGCGAACTGGAGCTGGAGCCTTACGATCCCGCTAATTTGCAGGAAAGAGAAGAAGCCGTCAACAGCTGGCTCGCTTCGCTCGGTTGGTAAAGGGATCATCGGCGCAGTGATGGAAGAACAGGTTCGGGATTAGTCGGAGGATACGATGCAAGCTTCATGGATGCTGATAAAGGCACAACTTAAAAATAAAAAAGGCGGCTACATAAGCATATTTATTTTGACTTTGGTAATCGGACTGATGCTTTCTTTGAGTCTCAGTCTGGTTGTGAATATTAATTCGGCGGCGCGCGACGCGATCGAGGCCTCAAACTTCGGCGATTTGTATATGAACTTCAATCCCGACTACGTGCCCACGGATGAGGATTTTGACAAGCTGAGACAAATGCCGGAATTCAAGGAAGTAACGCCGCTGAAAAAGATCAAAGTTCTCGGCAAGCCGGCCAATATAGTCCACGCCGACGGCGAAAAAACGGAAGTCGCGCAAGATCCGGCCGTCTATGTCTACGATCGGGATCAATTGTCGTTGCGGCTGTTTACCGCCGAACGGACCGCTTATTTATCGGGCGATCAGGCGGTTCCCCCGCCCAGAGGAGAAGTCTATGTTCCCGTTGCTTTCACCGCGATGTACAACGCCAAACCGGGCGACCGCTACGTTATGGCCGTTGAAGAAGAAACATTTGAATACAAAGTAGCGGGTTTCGTCGAGGATATTACCCAAATCAACATGGTTTCGATCGGCGAACACAATGTGTATATGAATCAGGCCGACTTTGATGAGTTGCGGGCAAAGAACTATCCGGAATTCCACCTCACCTATACCCTGCATTTATACACCGCCGGCGCCTACGCCGATTGCGACACGAACGAACTGTTTCGACGCATTGAAGACAGTAGCGGCCTGCGGAGCAAAACCTCCTTTTTTGTCGACGATGAGATGTTCGTACGCTTTGCCTCCACCGTGTCTTACATGGTTTTGTTAATCGTCATTGTTTTTGTGATCGTAATGTTCATCGCCGGTCTGGCGATACTCAACTTCAATATCTATAGTTCCGTCGAGGCGGAATACCGAAATATCGGCGTGATGAAGGCGGTCGGCCTGAAAA
>JAAZIX010000234.1 GCA_012800655.1 Clostridiaceae bacterium
GGATGATTATCTGCGGCGGCGCGGCACTGCGCCAGGAAATCATCGACGACTTCGACGCTTTCGGCATCACCATCATGAACGGCTACGGCATCACGGAATGCGCCCCGCTCGTGACCTGCAATCGCAATGAATATCAGAAGAAAGGGAGCATCGGCCGCCCGATCCTACATCAGGATCTGCGCATCGCCGATCCCGACGAAAACGGGGAAGGCGAGATCTGCGTCAGAGGTCCCAACGTCATGCTCGGCTATTGGAAAAATCCCGAGGCCACGGCTGCAGCGATCGACGAAGACGGCTTTTTCCACACCGGCGACCTCGGTCGTCTCGACGAAGACGGCTGGCTCTACATCACCGGTCGCCTCAAGAACCTCATCCTCTTCGCCAACGGCAAGAACATCTACCCCGAGGAGCTTGAGAATATGCTCGGCGGCATCCCGGGCCTCGGCGAAGTTGTCGTTTATGCCGGTGAAAGTCGTACTCAAAAGTCACGCGAAGTTGTCGTGGCGGAAATCTACCCCGATCCCGACAAAATGCGTCTCCTGAATATCGAAGATCCGCAGAGCTACTTCGAACAGGAGGTCCACAAGATCAATAAAGATCTGCCGGCCTGGAAATCGATCGGTCTGGTTCGTCTCCGCGACAGCGAGTTTCCCAAAAACACCTCGCGCAAAATCCAACGCTTCAATATCGATCGCAGTATCGACTAGAAGCCTATTGCAAGGGCATTTTTTTAGGAATATAATCACCAATGGAAGCGGCATATATTTAAGAATATAATCCCGTCGCAGCGGCATATATTTAAAATATCTATACCGACAACCGTAGCTTTTCGGGCGCTAAGCGCGGCAATTATACCGACTGAAAAACTTACGGTAGTAATGCTTACGGTAACCAAGACTTGCGGTCGGAACTTTTCACAAATAGTGAAATAAAGCTCCGATCGATGCCGGACCTCAGCGGCATTCCTGAGCACACTGGAGATAAGCATGAATCCCGAATTTGGCCAGCAACACAGCGGGTACTCCCCGGCCAACGAAAATGCCGCCGCCGCTCCCGAAACATACGGCGGATCTGCCTCGGAGCACACAATGTCCCGGCACGAATTCATTCCGCCGGACGAGCGGAGAAAGGGGCGGGGTGGAAGACGCTCTTTCTCCGGAAAGAACGCCACTCTCGCCGCGACATGCGCCGCGATACTCACATTAACATTAAGCATCACGCCCTTAATGTCGGGAACACAGGCTCCGATAACCCCCTCAACGCCCTCAGGGCCGGCGTCTCCGACTCCGCATATCACAACCGCGCCCCAACCGACGCCGATGTCTACTCCTACTGCGACCGTCGCTCCGGTTCCCACCACTCCAACTCCGGCAGAAACAACCGCGGACATCTCTGTTCGGGACAATCGTATGTACTTTATACGCTCCGCTTCATTCCTTGTCGGCTCCGTCTTCTTTGAGAAGCCGGAATCGATAAGCTTCGCTCTGATTTCAATTTGGGCGCCTAAAGAAAACTTCTGCCTGTTTGACCAGTTTCTCGAACAGAGCGAACTCGCCGGCGGGCGCTATGATCTCCCCGAGCAAACGGCGGACGATATATTTGATAAGATCGACGCTGGAAAATTCGGTGACTCTTTCGATTTAATGAAAGCCGATCTGGAAATGCGCGCGGAGATTCAATACATCAACGGAGACTCTAAGACCCTCACGTGCAAAGCGGAGTCTCAAATGTGGTACGGCATAA
>JAAZIX010000235.1 GCA_012800655.1 Clostridiaceae bacterium
GCGTGAGACCGGGCATAAAAGTGTGTGAGAGCGATGCTGGGTTGATGCGAGCTGCAATTTCGGCGGTGGTGATGGCGAATTAGCGATTAGTGCAAAAGGGTAACGTGTGGTAGATGTTAAATCAGCGCGAACTGAAGCTTTGCCAACGGTGACGGCAAAAGTACAACTTGTGTAAGGGCACGGGTGCGAGATTGTAGAAGCTGAAACATTGCCGGTAGTGACGGCAAAGCAAACAAAAACGTAGCGACAATCGCTGTTTGCTCGTGATAATATAGGCCTAACTGCAGAGCAGGATTCTTCCGAAATTGACATCCCGTTGCACAGCCTGCTTGTACGCGGAGAGGAGTCGACACAATGACTTTAAAAACCTTAACTCACCCGACGGAACTCAACCTCGACACTTTCGATTGGAGTCAACCACTCATCGATTCACATTCTCACCTCTGGCTGGGCAACGAGGAGGCCGGTCGCCGTGCTAATCTCGAAGCCGCCGAACTCTACAACGTGCGTTACATATATTTATCAACCCTGGGCGGCGGCTATTACCCCGACAAAGACACCATCGCCGCCTGCAACCGCGCAACAGCCGATTTCATTCGCGATTATCCCGACCTCATCGTCGGGCAGTGCTACGTCAACCCCAACAACGCCGACACCCCCGACGTCCTCCGCCGCGGCTTCGAGGAACAGAGCATGCGCGCTGTAAAACTCTGGACCGCCACCTTCGCCGACGACCCCGCCGTGAACCCGATCGCCGAATATTGCATCGACCGCAACATCCCTGTGATGATCCACTGCTTCCATAAGGCCGTCGGCCAGCTCGAGCACGAAACCCGCGGCCACCACGTCGCCAACCTCGCCCGCCGCTACCCCGAACTGAAAATCCAAATGGCTCACCTCGGCGCCTGCCCGTACGAAGCCATCCCTCCGATCGCGGATCTCCCCAACGTCTGGCTCGATACCTCCGGATCCATGATGCGCGGCGACGATCTCCCCTACACGCTCAGTCTCGTCAACCACGAACGCATAATGATGGGCACCGACATGCCCGGCTCCGGCTACCTCACCAACATCGGCAAAGTCCTCGAAGCCACCGCCGATCCCGTCGCCCGCCGCGCCATGCTACACGACAACGCCTACAAACTCTACTTCCCCGAAGCAAACTAAAACGGCAAACCGCTAAAGGGAAAAATCAATAGGAGAATCGAAATGAAAGACTATTTTGCACTGAACGCCGCCTTCCCGAAATTCGACGCCAAGGCCTGGGTCGGCCACTACCCCTTCCGCAAAACCCGCGTCAATACCCTGCCCGAGCTGCAAAAACACCACGCCTCCCTCAGCGTCACCGGCGCCCTCATCTCCTCGCTCGACGCTATCTTCTATCAGGATCCTCTCGAAGCTGACGGTCCGCTGTCCGAAGTCCTCGCCGACTATCCGCAGTACAAACAACTGATCGCCGTCAACCCGCGCAGCGAGATCTGGACGCGGCAAATCGAGCGCGGCCTCGCCGAAACCGACGCCGTTGGACTGCATCTGTACCCCTGCGTTCATGATTACGGCTTCGATCTGCCCGCCCTCGACGCCCTGGCCGAGGTTGCAAAGGAGCGCGACCTGCCGATCTTCATAAGCCTCCGAATCGAGGATGCCCGTCTCGAATATCTGACCAAATACCGCCAGCCGGACTACCCGACCGTCGCGGCCTGGCTTGACCGTCACAGAGACAACCGCATCTGCATCATGGGCCTGCGCGACGGCGAACTGCTCGTACCCGACTTTGCGCCGCTCTTCCGCAAATCTGCCGAAGAGGCCGCCCGCACCGGCCGGCCCAACCTCGTCGCCGACACCGCGCAGATCAACTCCGGCGGTTTCACCATGCGGGAACTCGTCAAACGCATACCGGCCACGACCCTATGCTGGAGCTCGGGCTCGCCGATCCTCGCCGCCACCTCCGCCTGGCTGCAAATGGCCGCCTTCGAAGGTAGCGAAGCCGACCGTGCCGCAATCTGGCAGGTAAACATTCAAAATTTCCTCGCCTGAACCGGGAACGCGAGTAGCCTTTCACGACTCAAAATAAATCTCCGGCCTGCTTTTGTGACATAAACCGAGCCAACAAAGCAATGCCTTAGGCTTTGTCGCCAATGTTTGTCTGGTAAGTTCGCACTTTGGAAGCATAGGCATAAGTCGCCGGGAAAGACTCGTCATGTTGTAAACTTTCCTCCAAAAGTTTAATATAGCGATACTCCTTAAAAAGGATTGAACTTCCGTTGGTTTATCGGCAACCACATCGGAAGCACTGCAAGAGGGCTGTGATACATTAAGGCATTTATCATGACCGACCGGAAAAGAACCAACGGGATTGATCGGATTCCCATGGTTTCCGGTTATGAGGGGTGTGCCGCTCGCCCGTAGTCGGAGAGTGTTGATGCCGGAACGGTATGCAAGGTCGTAACCAAAATAGAAGCCTATTTAGATGTGATCATCCGACACAGACACGGCGTCGGATTTAGGATGTCCGGCGACGGATATCCGAAGATAAAGACAAGGAGGTATATGTATGTCCTTACCCAAAACAATGAAAGCCTTAGTGGCCCGTAGCGCAACCGATTACGAACTGGTCTATGATTATCCCGTACCTGAATGCGGTCCGGACGACATTATTATCAAAACAGAAGCCTGCGGCATCTGTGCCGGCGATCTTAAATGCCAACACGGAGCCGGCAAGTTCTGGGGAGATGATACACAGGCATCCTGGGTCGAAGCCCCCTTTATTCCCGGACATGAATTCTTCGGCAGAATTGTTGCTATGGGAGAGAACGTCAAGGGCTACGAACTCGGTGAGCGTTTAGCTGTCGAACAGATTGTTCCCTGTGGAGAATGTCGTTTTTGTCGCACCGGTCTCTACTGGATGTGCCAGCCGCACAAGATTTTCGGCTTCTTCGGCGAGTTGAACGGCGGTATGGCCGAATACGTGCGCTTGCCGAGCCATGCGCTCAAGCACAAGGTCCCTGTTGATTTGTCGCTGGAAAAGGCTCTCATGATTGAGCCTTACGGTTGCTCCAAGCATTGTGTTGACAGAGCCCAAATCGGTTGCGAAGATATCGTCGTGCTTTCCGGAGCCGGTACGCTGGGACTGGGAATGGTAACTTACGCCAAACTGCGTAGTCCCAAGTTGCTGATCGTTCTGGATATGCAGGACAATCGTTTAGCCAAGGCGAAGGAGTTCGGTGCGGACATTATCTGGAACCCCGGTAAAGTCGATGTGGTGGCGGAGATTATGGCACTCACGGACGGTTACGGCTGCGATATTTATATTGATGCCGCCGGTCATCCGTCCTCGGTTGTGCAGGGGTTGAGCATGATCCGTAAACTGGGACGCTTCGTTGAATTTTCGGTCTTCTCCGAGCCCGCAACGGTTGACTGGTCGATTATCGGTGACTCCAAGGAGTTGGATGTGCTGGGCGCGCACTTATCACCCTACTGTTTTCCGTTTGTGATCGAGCGTATAACCGACGGCACACTAAGAACGGACGGAGTCGTCAGCAGTTTCTATCCGCTTACACAGTGGGAAGAGGCTTTTGAAGCAGCCGGCGGTAAATACGGCGATTTGAAGGTAGCCTTTGTTTTTGACTGACATATTGTTGAGATTACGGTGAGGTGCTTATGACGACCAGACAGGGATTAGAGGGAGCCCGAGCCGTCATTGCAGATGGACGGACATACCTGGGCATAGAGTTTGGGTCGACACGAATCAAGGCCGTGCTGATAGATGAACAGCGGAGAGTTCTGGCCACAGGCGGACATGGCTGGGAGAATTCCTTCCGCGACGGTCTGTGGACCTATGATCTGGAGGATGTGCGGGAAGGGATGCAAGAGGCCTACCGTGATCTGGCCGGGCAGGTGCGTAGTAATTACGGACTGACTTTACATAAGGTGAAGTCGTTGGGCATTTCCGGCATGATGCACGGCTTCCTTCCTTTTGACAAGGACGGCAAACAGCTGGCTACATTCAGAACCTGGCGGAACTCAAATACCGGCGATGCCGTCAAAGTCCTCAGCCCGCTTTTCAATTGCAATATTCCACAGCGCTGGAGCATCGCCCAGCTCTATCAATCCATACTTGACGGTGCGGATTATGTGCCTGAAATTGATTTTTTGACTACATTAGCCGGGTATGTGCACTGGCAACTTAGCGGAGAACGGGTGCTGGGAATCGGCGATGCCGTCGGTATGTTCCCGATGTCTGCAGAAAACTGCGATTACGATCAGAAGATGATCGACAGCTTTGAGGCCCTTCCGAAAGTAAGGGCACAGGGTATTAGCCTGCGCCGTATCTTACCACGGGTTTTGCTTGCCGGTCAGTCGGCCGGTGAGCTGACGGCGACCGGAGCAGCATTGTTAGATCCGACCGGTCAACTCAGACCCGGCATTCCGATGTGCCCGCCGGAAGGTGATGCCGCAACCGGTATGGTTGCCACAAATTCCGTAACCCGTAGCCGCGGCACGGTATCCGCCGGAACTTCAGTTTTTGCGATTATCGTTCTGGATCGGCCGCTAACCAGTCTGCATCCGGAAATAGATCCGGTAATGACTCCGGACGGGAAGCCGGTTGCGATGGTACATTGTAGCAACGGTACATCTGAGCTCGATGCCTGGGTACGTATATTCGGCGAATTTGCGAATTTGTGTGACCTGCAGCTCGATAAAAACGAGATTTACGATATTCTCTACAGATCGGCGCTGACCGGTACTCCCGACGGCGGAGGGCTCATGGCATTTAATTATCTGGCCGGCGAACATATCAGCGAGGTTGCGGCGGGGCGACCGATGTACATGCGCCGTCCGGATTCGGAATTCACTCTCGCGAATTTTATGCTGGTTCAGTTGTATTCGGTCTTTGCCACGCTACGTATCGGCCTAGATGTTCTACGCGGTGAAGGTGTGCATATCGACGAGTTGTTGGCTCACGGCGGCATGTTCAAAACGCCGATAGTGGCACAGAAAATCATGGCCGCCGCCTTACAGACACCGGTTACGGTACGTGCCTCCGCAGGCGAAGGCGGAGCTTGGGGCATAGCTTTGTTGGCTCAGTTTATGTCACAAAAACAGACCGGTTGCGGCAAGGACACCAAAGCGGATCAGGATTTGGAGCAGTTCCTCAATACGCAGGTTTTTTCGGATGACAGTGCCCTGCCGAGCGAAACTCCGAATCCGGAGCTACAGGCCGGTTTCGAAGAGTTTTATCAACAGTATCGCAAGGTTCTATCTTTGCAGAGGCAGGCCGGCGATTTATTTTGAGTTATGAAAGGTAACTCTCGCTCCCGGTTCGGGCAAAGAATTTTCGGATATTTCCTCGCTACACGGGCAAACAATGCGGAAGCGAAGATGCAACGACTCGCCGGTCATTTGCAAGCCGGCGAGTCGTTTAGTGTGAATTGACGCAATTATATCTTCCAGCGCCGTAGGTAACAGGGCTATTGGAACCGGTATCGCCGCCGAGCTCCATAAACATTCTGCGAAAGTCATACCATGTGATATTCGGATTGACCATATGAACGGATACAGACCAGTATGCGTGTACGTATTCCGCGGGCGTGTACTGAGGGATTAGCCAGTTGCAACCGGACGCTGCATCCTCCAGCATTTTACCACTCTCTACGCGGCAGGCGCACAGTTCCTCCATACGTTCCATCTGTGCCAGAGCAACGGAATATTTGGTACCTGTTTTTTCGGCAAATGTCTTTTCCAAACGGGTCAAAAATATGTAGTTGTTGTGGGTCTCAAACTGCCCGGCAAGAGACTGCAACGTATACTAACGTTCCAATTCGGAATACGTTCTACTTTCATATATGTTTTTCCTTTCACTTGTTACCTTTAAAATGAAGGGAAATCTTCCCTCTGGAGTATTTATACCATATCCCCACACACCTGTCTCTGCAAAAAATAAGCTCATTTCTCGAAACGATGCGTGATTGTTGTATTGACCAAAGCGGTCGGAGTTTTCATAATATGAGACACAACATCGCATATATCATGTATGAGGAGGATTATTTATTATGTCACGTTCCCAGGAACTGTATCAAAAGGCAAAGCGTATTATACCGGGTGGTGTTCAGCTGCTCAGCAAACGTCCGGAACAGTTTGCGCCCGGTCAATGGCCTAATTATGCCGTAAAAGCAAAGGGCTGTGAAGTTTGGGATTTGGATGGACGCCATTTCTATGATATGACCACAAACGGTATCGGCGCCTGTCTGCTCGGTTATGCCGATCCGGATGTTACAAAAGCTGTTGTCGATCGTATCGAAAACGGCTCCATGTCAACACTGAATTCGCCGGAAGAAGTGTCGCTGGCGGAAAAGTTGGTGGAGTTGCACCCTTGGGCGGAATGCGTTCGCTTTGCACGTACCGGCGGCGAAATTTGTTCCGTTGCGGTTCGTATCGCCCGCGCTACGACCGGGCGGGACGTTGTCGCGATCTGCGGCTACCACGGATGGAGCGATTGGTATCTTTCCGCAAACCTCGGAGAAGTTGACGCATTAGACGGACAGCTCTTACCGGGACTTGCGCCCGCCGGCGTTCCGCGCGGACTGCGGAACACCGCCCTCACTTTTCATTACAACGACACTGAAGGGTTCGATCGCATTATCTCCGAGTACGGAGACAGACTGGCATGCGTAATCATGGAGCCTGTACGTCATCATTTTCCCGATGAAGGTTTCCTCGAACACGTTCGTGATGAGATCCATCGTGTCGGCGGACTCCTTATTTTCGACGAGATTACCATCGGCTGGCGACTGACTTTCGGCGGAAGCCACCTGATGCTGGGTGTCGAACCCGATCTCGCTGTTTTCGCAAAGGCACTCGGTAACGGACATCCCATCGCGGCGGTCATCGGCACAAAAGAAGCGATGGAAGGTGCGCACATCTCTTTTATCAGCAGCACCTACTGGACAGAAGGCGTCGGCTTTGCCGCGGGTCTGGCAACCATTAAAAAAATGGAACAAACGCGCGTCTGGGAACATGCCGCAGCGGTCGGTCAGACCGTATTGCGGGATTGGAAAGAAGCGGCTGACCGCCATAATGTTCCGATTATTCCCAGCACGGGATTACCGTGCCTGGCAACTTTCAAATTCACGGAACATACGTTGGCAATGAAAACATTGTTTACCGCCCTGATGCTCAAGCAAGGTTTCTTGGGCAACACTGCGATCTATCCGACCCTCGCCCACACCGAACAAATTCTGGCGTTGCACCGTGAAGCGCTTGATGCCGTATTCGCCGAGATCGGCGCAATCCTCCGAAAAGGCGGTATCGAAGCGATTCTGGAAGCAATAGGCGGCCCCGTATGCCAGTCCGGATTTGCAAGACTGATTGATTGATCGACTGAAGAACGACGCTATCAGCCGATCGACTGATAGCGTCGTTTGTTTGACAGTCACCGGTAAAGTCTGTATAACGAGGGCATACCTCGCATGGGAAGGGAGTGTATCGTATACAGCAAAAAAACAAACCGGAATATCCGGTATTACATCTGATCGTAGGTGATTTGCCGCTGGAATGCGTTCTTCTAACCAGATCGTTCCGGGAGCGGGACGGTAATGGGGATGCTTTTTCCGAGGAACTCATCTACGACGGGTCCGAGGAGCACACCCACGCCGGGTTTGAACTCATCGTTAACAGACGCGGTTCCGGCTTTCAGTTCATAGACGGTTGCACTTATCCCTATGCCGATGCATACGTATTTTTACTGGCACCGTTTATCTCTCATGCCCATGTCTGCAACAGAGATTTGCCGGAGAAGCGTTGCAGTGTATGGTTTCGCGTGGATCAGGATGCACCTGACAACGGTGCAAAAAAAATGACATCCGCTTTGGCGTATATTCAGAAAAACGGCTTCTTCTCATTCTCGGCCGACTATCGTATTATGCTTCTCGTTGATCTTCTGGTTGATGCCGCAGTCAAAGATCCCCTCGCACTAGAGGTGAGCGGACTGATTTGCGCACTGCTGTCGGCAGTTTTTCAAACGATCTGCGATACCGTATGTGAGCAAAGCAGCTCCGGTACAAGCAGCAGAGCAGTCGGGGCAAATCCCAACTACCGCCGATTCATCATTGAACAATTTTTCGGAAAAATCGAAAACTGCAATGCACGGATAGATGATTTGTGCCGCGAGGTACATCTGAGCCCCAGTCAGCTCAATCGTGTGCTTCTGGAATTATATGGGATGTCCTTTAAACGGAAAACCATAGAGGTACGCATTGGATTTATCAAATATTTCCTCAAGTTCTCCGATCTGAGTTTCCGCGAAATCGCCGAAAAGTTTCACTTTACGGAAAACAGTCACTTTTACCGGTTTTTCAAACGGCATTGTGGCGAGACGCCGTCTCAGTATCGAGCACGAGAGCAAACCAAGCAATAATGTGGGAACAGTCACACATCATCCGCCTTTGAGCATTTAAAGGCTTTTTATTCCTCACTCTATTCTCAATCCTCAGGGCACATCGTGATTGAAACGCAGACTTTCGCGATAGGGTCGCAATTCGCTGTCGATCACACGCTGAACCTGGCGTAGCTTCCATTCCAGACGTTTTGGATCGCACATATATTCCATACTGGGTTCCCAGCCCAGACGGGAATCTGCCTTAACCGCCGGCAAAGTAGCCTCGGCGTTACGCATCTCGTCGACGGCGATTGCTTCGAGCTCATCCAGATACTGCCGAACTTCAGCCTCGGTAGCCGCTATCGCCAGACGAGACTTCGCAAGGTACCAACGCTTGACATTGTAGGTCGTCTCTGAACAGCGCGCCAGGAAAAAGCCCAGATAATACATATATTCGGCATTGGCTCGCAGATCGTCCGGCACTACCGGTAAGGTCTTTCGCAGTAATTCAGCGCCGGCATCGAACAGATCCCGCATTTTTTCACTGGCGTTTAGCGACTCCACAA
>JAAZIX010000236.1 GCA_012800655.1 Clostridiaceae bacterium
CAGGCTCGGGCCGAAGCCGCGGCGGAACGTTTGCGGGCTCTGGAGACGGAGCATGCGGCGGAGACCGAGCGGCTCAGAGCCGAACTGGCTACAACAGCGGCTCAGCAACTGTCCGACGGTCTGGCGGCGATTGATCGTACTGCCGAGCAGCGCTTGGTTGCGGCGGTTAAACGGGTTGTCGAACTGGGGAGCGGACAATGAGTGTTGTCACGATGGAACGCTTCCGCCTGGTCGGTCTCCTGAGTGAGCGACGGGAGATTATAGACCGTCTGGCCGCTTTGGGCGCTGTTGAAGTGCGCGCCGACGCGGAACTGCAGGCCGAGCTCAGCCGTGAATTGGCGGAGCGAATCGGCAACGGTGCCGCTAACTCTGTCGATGCCGAGGAACGTGCCGCTTCCGTGCGCCGCGAACTCGATGCCTTGAATCGCGAAGCCGACCAATTAGAGGAACTGCTTCCGGTTTGTCAGCGCTTGAATGAGACCAAGAAGGGTCTCTTTCCGAGACGCCCGAAGGTAAATCTGGCCGCTTTCGAGAGCGTGTTGGATCGTCGCGACGATCTGCTCTCCCAGGCTCAACACCTGCGCGATTTGTTGCGCGATCAGGAGCAGTTGGAGCGGGAAATCGTTGCCCTGCATTTGGAACAACAACAAAATGCGATCTGGGTCGATTTGAATCCCGAATTACAGCATTATCAGTCGGAGCGGTTGCGTATTGTGACCGGCTCCTTCGCCAATCCGAAAACTTTCGTCGCCGCGCGAACTATGCTGGATGAGCATGAGTCGGCGGCGCACCTTCTGCCTCTGGACTACGACACGGCGGAGCGTCCGGCGACTCGGGCGGCGCTGGTTGCGACGCCGGAGGATATGACGGTCGCCTTACAGGCGGTCAGGCAGATCGGTTTTGTAAGGAGTCCCGAACTTCCCGGACGATTCACCTACGCCGACGAACTGACGGCTTTGCGGGAAAGAGAAAACCGCTTAGCGACTGCTTTGGAGGAGATAAAAAAAGAGAGCAAACTCATCGCGCTTATGGAGCGGGCTTTCGCGCTGTTGGCCGACGCTCTGCGTCATGAGGCGGAACGGCTGGCGGCGGAGGCGGATACGCTGACCGGCGAACGGGCTTTTATGTTGCGCGGTTATGTGCCGGCGCATTTATACGAGAGAATTAAGGACGAATTGACGGCGGAATTTACGGTTGCGGTGGAGAATGCTCCGGCCGACGACGCCGAAGATGCGCCGACCTGGATTTATAACCGCCCCTTGTTGCAACCCTATGCCGAGGTGACGCGGATGTTTAGCATGCCGCATGCCGCCGAGGTCGATCCGACTCCGGCGATGGGCGTATGCTACGCGCTTATTTTCGGCATGATGTACAGCGATGTCGGCTATGGCGCGTTACTGGCTCTGGGTTGCGCTTTGTTGCTGTATCGCTTTAAAGTGCGCGGCACATTGCGGGCAATGTGTCAGATGTTTATGCAGTGCGGCATCGTCTCAATGTTCTTCGGACTGTGTTTCGGCGGCTTTTTCGGGAATTTCATCTCGGTGCTTTCGGGCGAAACCGTACATTTTCCTACTTTGCTGTTTGATCCGCTGGGGGAACCGATCAGCATGGTAATTTTCAGTGTTGCCGCCGGTATGTTGCATATTGTCGTCGGGCTGGCTCTTAAAGTGTATAACTTATGGTCGATAGGCGATATCGCCGGGGCGATCTGCGATCCTCTTGCCTGGATTTTCATTTTGGCAGGTGGGGCGCTGTATTTGCTCGGCGGCTGGGTCTCCACGGCGGGACTTGTTCTGCTGGCGACCGGAGCGCTGATTCTGCTGTTGTTTTCGAATCGCGATACCTATAATCCGATCAAACGACTCATGAGCGGGTTGGGGGCGCTGTACGGCGCGATCAACTACTTCAGTGACCTGATCAGCTATACCCGTATCCTTGCTCTGACGCTGTCGACCAGTGTCATTGCCATGGTGGTGAATATTTTGGGCACCATGATGGGGCTGACTATACCTGGCGTGATTGTTTTCCTGGTCGTCATGCCTTTCGGACATCTGCTGAATGTCGCCCTGTCGGTACTGAGTGCTTATGTACATACGGCCCGGTTACAGTATGTGGAATTTTTCGGCAAATTCTTCACCGGCGGCGGACGCGCCTGGATGCCTCTGGCTCTGCGCCCCCGACATGTGGATATTGAAGATGCGCCGCAGAATGAGTTGAAAGAACTGAAGCCGGTCGTCGAGCCCTTGCGGACCCGTTACGCCCGCTTCACGAAATATATAGAAAACAATTAACATCCGAAAAGGAGAAATAAAGTGAATTTTGGAGAATTTTTGACGCAGTTGTTTTCGAACCTGTTCAACGGCAATGTCATTGCTCTGTTGGCGGGGACGCTGACGGCAACGATCACCGGAATCGGCTCGGCCAAAGGTGTCAGCAATGTCGGTACGGCTATGGCGGGCGTCCTGACCGAGGACCCCAGCAAGTACGGCAAGCTGCTCTTGCTGCAGGCTCTGCCCGGCACGCAGGGGATCTACGGTCTGATGACCTGGTTCATCCTGATGGTGCGTATGGGCTATCTGGGCGGTAACCCGGTGACACTGACCATGGTTCAGGGCTTCCTCGTCCTGGCCGCCTGTCTGCCGATGATAGTGGTCGGCTACAAATCCGCGCTCTTGCAGGCGCGGGTGGCCACGTCGGGCGTCATGCTGGTCGGCAAGCGTCCCGAATCGCAGGCCCAGGCGGTTGTTATGGCCGCCATGGTCGAGACCTATGCGATCTTCGCGTTGCTGACCTCGATGATGACGATTTTCTTTATCATTTAGGTGAGCGTAGCCATGTCCGGTTTAGACAAGGTAAAGGCGGCGCTGACCGCCCGATCCGAGCGTGAGGCCGAGGCCTTGCTGGACGCCGCGCGTGAAGCGAGCGCCGATCTGGATCGCCGCGAGAACGAGCGGATTGAGGCGGAGGAGCGCGGACTGCGCGAGCGTCTGGAAACGCAACGACGGCAATTGCTGACTCGGGAGCGAGCCAATCTGGCTCTCGAAGAGCGCAAAAGTCTGTTGGCGCGGCGCCAGGAGTGGATCGGGAAGGTTTTTGCCGCGGCGGCGGCCGAATTGGCGCAACGCGACCCGGCGACCAAACTCGCGGCCTACAAGCGTCTGCTCGACCGGGAGGAGCTGGCGGCGGAATTTGCCGCTCAGCCCGATACTCCCGTCGGTCTGACTCTGGCCGCGGTTGATCACGCTCTCTATGAGCCTCTACTCAAGTATCTGCGTTCCAAAGGTCGAACGAAGGTAGAGGCCGTTGATGAAGGTTCGCCGTTCACGGGCGGTCTTAAGATCATTATCGGCGCGATTCGCTTTGACTACAGCAACGAAGAATGGCTGGCGCGCCGGGCCGGGCAGTTGACTCCCGAGATAGACGGAATTTTGCGAGGAGAAGAGCAGGGATGAGATCCGGATATGCGACAGCAGATGCGGCGCTCCGCCGTGAAGACCCCGCTTACGGCTATGTGACCGGCAGGTTGCGTATGCTGGAGGGGAATTTGCTGACTCGCGAACGGCTGGAAGATACCCTCAATTCCGGGCGGGCCGCCTCATGGAATCTCTTGCTGAATGATCTGGCTTATCCCGAAGAACGCAATCTGATGGCGCGTATTGAGGCCGGTCGTCGCGAAGCGGATCGTCTGCTACTCGAGCTCGACCCCGACAGAGGTCCGTCCACCGTTTTTCTGCTCGAGCAGGCCTATCATAATTTAAAAGTTATCCTCAAGCTCGTTGTTCCCCGTCGCCAGGAAGATTCGACTCTGCCGGCGGCGGGTGCCGCTCCGTCCGATACGGCGGGCGGATCCGAAGAGGATACAAGCGGTCGTGACGCGCGGATTTTCTTTGATCTCGCCATGCCGCGACCGGATTTTGCCCGGGCGCGGGTCGTCGAGTTGTTGGCGGCGGAACCGAAGCCGGTGAGCCCGCATCGTCCGGAGGAAACTCTGTCCTCGGCCTTTGCGACCCGTCCGGACGCGCCCGATCTTAATGTCAAATGGGAGCGGCTTTGGAATGCCGTGGGCGCGGATTATCCCGTCCTGATGGAGGAACTGGTCGCCGCGCAACCGCGCCGGGCGAGCCTTCGCGGGAAAAAAGGCTTCGGCGGAAAGGGAGGCTTACCCGGACGGCTAACCAGTGCGACGACGGCGCCTAAATTCGTTGTGCCCGACCGGGAAACCGGCTGGTCGCCCTGGATGGATATGGCTGTTTCTTTTGCGGCGCGCAAATACCTGGCGACACGCGAAGTGGGACAGATCGATATTGTCCTGGACCAGTTTTACTATGTTCAATTGAATTTATTGGCCTGCGCTCTTGGGCAGGAATTTATGGCGTATTGGGCGCGACTGGTGACCGATATTGCCAATCTAAATATTTTATTGCGTCATCGCA
>JAAZIX010000237.1 GCA_012800655.1 Clostridiaceae bacterium
CTCCCTCGCCGACTCCGACCCCCTCGCCGACTCCGACTCCCTCGCCGACTCCGACCCCCTCGCCGACTCCGACTCCTTCGCCGACTCCGAAGCCTACCACCAATCCGACACCCTCCGCTCCGTCCTCTCCTACACCTACGCTCAAGCCGACTCCGATCCTGGTCAACCCTCTCAACGAGCTGCTCCGGAAAGAAATTTTCCGTTTAACTAATGTCGAGCGACAAAAGGCCGGTCTCCCGCTATTCAAGTCGGCACCGGCGAACTTTAATTCTGCCACGGCGATTCGCGCAATGGAACTCGCCGTTTCCTGGGGACATACCCGTCCCGACGGACGTTCTCCGTTCACCGCGATGGATGACGCCGGTTACACGGATTATACCTGTGCCGCCGAAAACATCTATAAGATAAACACCCTCGCTGTTAATGCGCAAAGAATAGTTAATGCCTGGATGAATTCGGACGGACATCGTAAGAATATCCTCAATCCCGCCTACGACACGCTGTCGGTTGGCGTGCATTCGGACCTTACCACGGTATACGCTGTGCAGATGTTCGCGGGTCACGGGTAGCGACGCTTCACTCGGGTGCGGTTGAAATCTTCCTTTATTTTACTTTTGCTCGCATTTCCCGGCATTGTTGTCCACTCAGTCGAACCCACTGCTTAATAAATGCTATAATTATAGCCAGATATCAATCTGCCTCTCCGTCATAGAGAGTGCGGACAAAAAATATACAGGAGGAATTTTTTGTGACATTCAACGACTTTACTTTTGAACCGGCGCCGTTCGTACCTTTCCGCGATCATGCGGTGGTGGAACGACTGCGCAAGATGACCCCGGAGGAGATCGTACAGCATCCGAATCCGAACTTTAAGATCCATATTTCGCTGAATATCGGTTCGGTGGAGATGGGTCTGCTAATCACGCGTTTCATCGAGAGCGACCGCGAGAATAAGCCTTTCGTCTTCATCTGCGGTAACCCCAATCCCGGAACATACGAACCGCTGACGCAACTGATTAATTATCTGCGCGTTAACTGCCGCAATGTCTATCCGGTAACCATGGATGAATGGGCGGATGAGAACGACAATATCGCCCCCGCCAATTATCGTCACGGCTTTACGAACTCTTTCCTAAAGTATTTCTACGCTAAAATCGATCCCGAACTGCGGATGCCGCTCGAAAACATTCTCTATCCTACCAATGAGAATATCGCCAGCTACACCGATATCATCGAGGAGCGCGGCGAGGGCGGAGCACACGCCATCTTCAGCGGACCGGGCTGGGCCGGACATATCGCCTTTATCGACCCCTGTCCCGAGCTGATTCCCGACTATCGCGAAGGCGGCACGGCCGAGATCAAAGATCTCAACGACCCCTACTTCGAGCAACGCGCCCAGGTCCTCACCCTCCATCCGCTGACGATCGCGCAGAATTCGCTGCACGGAGTCTTCGGCTGCTCCGGCGATCTGACCAGCGTGCCTCCGAAGGCCGCCACTATCGGCCCGCGCGACGTGCTGAACTCGCGGGAGAAGTTCGAATTCCACGGCTTGACAACTATGGGAACCTTCTCCTCCTGGCAACGCATGACCTCACGTCTGATCACCCACGGACCGGTCACGCCTTATGTCCCGGGTTCCATCTACCAGCTGATGGACGTCAATGTCTATCTTTCGCCTTCGATCGCTACTCCGATCGAAATCATGGAGACCACCGGCTATTAAGTCCGTACGGTCGCACCGGCGCACATGAAACAGGAGCTTTTGCAGGCTCCTGTTTTTCTTTTTATGAAGCTGTTCTTTATAAAGCGGCTTTCTAAAAAACCTTGTTTTTTAGAAAGCTAAAGAGCGATTGTCTACCGCTCTTTAGCATGTTTCTTATATCTTATGTTTGTTGCAAGGCTGTTACGCCAGCCCCAAAATCTTCGCTGCGTTATCGTACAGAACGGCCTCGACCTCGGAACGCGTCAGACGCAATTCTTCCGCCGCCTTTTTGAAAGCAAGAAGTTGTTCGTAAAGGAAGAAGGTGATCGTCTCCGCTTCTTTCTCACTGACCTCACGCAGGTGAGGATCGACCGACTCGTCGCCGTATAGACCCGGCGGAACCAGATTGATATAGAAGTTGTTTTCACAAATCCGACGCGTCCGCATCCGCAGAATAGGCAAATCACTGCCCCAGAGCACCCGGTGCGGACCGACCGCGTCAATCGTATCGCGAATCACCCCCGCATTAC
>JAAZIX010000238.1 GCA_012800655.1 Clostridiaceae bacterium
ACAAACGAGTTCCTTTGTGACTGCCGTTCTCCTGCGGGAAAATATGCGGCTCAAAGCTTCCCGAAGGCGTGGCAATATGCCTGGCAAAATAAGCGGCACGGCACTTGTCCACATAGCTGTCGCCGGGTCCGTATCCCCAATAAGTGAATTCAGCATAGTCTTCGGGCAGGAAGAGACGGATACCGAAGCGCGGCAGTTCCGGGAAGCCGACAGCCTTTTCCGCCTCCATTCGGCAAGCGATGCGCCCATCCCAGCGCACATGCCAAAACACATCCAAAGTTATGCAAGGCTGCTTGGTTGCGGCGGCCAGGCGAACCGCAAATTTCAATATCGTACCGCCGGCCGGATCTTCCGTGTAACTGTAACCGGTTACGAGGGGCTCGATACGGTCATAACCCGCATACTGCCACTCTTCAACAATATGGCGATCGTTGTCGATCGGGGCACGATAGAGCTGGTAGTCCATGGGCTTTCGGAGAACATTCCGGTTGTTGATCACCATGGTTTCAACCAGACCAGTATGCTTGGAAAAGGCAATATGGAATTTGTCGCTACAGACGGCAATTTGCGCACCGTTCTCCTGCACGTATATCTGCTTCGCTACATTCTCCGACGGGGATTCGCTAAGAGTCGGACCCAGTATCTCCGCCATATTGTCGCTGAGGAAAAGCTGATCAAAGCCCAACTCGTGACCGGCCTGCCGCAGGGCGTCGCTGTGTTTGAGACTATAGACCAGGCGTAACGATAGCAGGCCGATACTTGAGCCTGCGTTACGAGCATCCCAACCCAGTCGTTTCAACTTATCCGTCAGCTCGGGGGTAATATCGCCCAGGTCAACCCTCAGCACGGAGCCGGGCGCGATATCAGGAACATTAACCGGCAAAACATGCTCAGTTACACCGTTCACTTCGACAAAACAATTGATATTCAGATAGTCCGCCGCCGAAACAAAGTTAAGACAATTAAACAGATCGACCTTTAGGTCCTCGAGCATGAATCTTTGTGACTCGGCGAGACGGCGTTCACTGGCGGGCATAGCCTCCGAAGGCGAGCGCAGAACGGCACGGGGAATCCAACCCTCGCCGATCAGACCCGGAGAACTCATATTGTCGTTTGGACGGGCTTCGCTACTTCTCAGAACTCGTATCGGGCGGTGGACCTGGCGCAACTCCGCCATGCTCTGATGCGGACGACGATCGGGGAAAACCAGACCATCGACACAGAAATTGCCCTGATGCAACTGTTCGCCGAAATCACCGCCGTAGCGATAAATCCTCCGACCGTTGAGCGCACGACCTGCGGCAATAGCATGATCACACCATTCCCATACAAAAGCGCCGGCAAAGCCCGGGTAACGCATGAGCCGTTCGTTATAGTCTTCGAGATCGCCGCAGCTGTTGCCCATCGCATGAGCGTATTCGCACAGTATGAGCGGTTTATCGATTTCATCCGCGGCCATGAACAGATCGATCCAGCTCGGAGTGTCGTACATGACACTGGCCACGTCGATATTCGATTTGTCAAAGTCGATAACGGAGTGCTCCTGGCGCGACCGCTCGTAATGAACAAGCCGCTCTTGATCAACCGTCTTGATCCAGGCAGCCGCCGCTTCGAAACACTCACCGTAGCCGGCCTCATTGCCCAGCGACCAGAAAATAACCGAGGCGCGATTGCGATCTCTCAGAACACAGTGACGCACCCGGTCGACAATCGTTGCTTTGAATTGCGGATCCATCGCAATGCGACAATATGCATCTATAATCTCGGGATAGAATTTATACCCCGGCGGATAAATATTATTATCCGGGTCGATGCCCGTTGTATCGCGCTTATGACGAGCCCGATAATCCTCGGAAAAGAACAGGGTCATGACCGAGTGGGTTTCTATATCCGCCTCATCGACAATATAAAATCCGTAGCGATCCGTAAGTTCCAAGGTCCAGGGGGCATTGGGATAGTGACTGGTACGGATAGCATTGACATTATGCTCGCGCATCAGGCGTAGATCCTTGACAAACTGCGCCGGGGAAATAGTATAGCCCGTCACGGGATCACTGTCATGACGGTTCACGCCGCGGAATTTGACCGGCTGTCCGTTCAGGAGGATAACGCGATCCTTAACCTCTATTTTGCGCATACCCAGACCGCTGAGAATAATTTCCGAGCCCATAACCAAAACCAACGTATATATATACGGCGTCTCGGCAGTCCACAGTAAGGGTTCGGCGATATTCAGAAGGAACTCGTTTTCTTCGCCCGCCTCGAATGCAGCAACGAAATTGCCCTGTGGATCATACAGTGCCGCTACCGGTTGCGGCACAATTTGCCGCTCGACATCACAGGGAAGATCATTTAGCTCTATACTGACCCGGATAGCCGCACTCAGCGCTTTGCCGTCGTACGCGCCGGACTTGAGCTGTAACTGAGCAACCTGGGTAAAGTCGCGAATATGCCGACGGCTTCTCTTCAGCAGATATACCGAGCGGAAGATCCCGCTCATACGCAGCTTATCCTGCACTTCCACATATGTATTGTCGGAATATTTCAGCACCAAAACGGCCAGGCGATTGCGTCCCTCAACCAGGAAATCATTCAGACGAAATTCCGAGGTCGCGTGGGAAATTTGACTGTAACCGACGAATTGTCCGTTAAACCAAAGATACAAACAGCTGTCTACTCCTTCGAAATTCAGGTAGATCAGCTCGTCGAGATCGGCGGAACTCAACTCAATATCCCGCAAGTACAGGCCGCAGGGATTTTTACTAGGCACATGGGGCGGATCCCAGGGAATAGGCTGCGGCACGTTCAGGTAAGCATGGCTGTCAAAGCCCTCAGTTTGCCAACAGGATGGCACTTGTATTTGTTGCCAGCCCATCTGAAGTGTGGGCTCAAAGTCCCTTGTGATCGCAGCTTCGGGAATTAGATCCGGGGCGGTAAAATACTGAAAATTCCAGTTGCCGTCCAAGCTGATAAAAGCGGAACTCGCCTCGCGTCGTCCGGGCAGAAAATGAGTCTCCGACTGAGTCAGATCGAGCTGACCCGGCCAGCCTTCCCCGGCACGATATACGGGAAGAGTCCGCCAATCGGAGCTGTCCAAGGGGATATAGTAAGCGCGCGGCTCCTCCGTACCTATGTGCAAAACCTGTAAATTCTGATGTGCATCCGGTAAATTCATGACGTGCCCTCACTTATTACTGTTTGATCTTTTTGTTTCTGATTTTGCCGTTCCGTATTACGGCTTAGGCGGCGATCGTCCCAACTCGACTCTTCACGGCATCGCTTCCGAAGTTATCTAGGCCACAATAACGGCAACACCGTCGGGTATGGCGGTAATGTCGGCATTTGACGAGCCGACGATCATTTCTGCCTTCGCCAGAGCGTCCTCGGGATCGGTGGCCGGAATCATATGCAGATTCCTGACCATTTCATCCGGAGCATCCGAGACATAAATCACCGTCGCTTTTTGTAACACGCGGATAAAAATCTGCGCCTGCCACTGATCGGGCTCCGTTTCGTTGCGATCTCGTTTGAGCATAGCAGCCAAGGTTTTGCCGATATCGGCCTCCTCGGACATCTGTCTATAAAAATTCTCGCCGCCGTGGCCGTCTTCGGACTTCGCGAGCATGATAATCACACCATCTTTTTTGACGGTAGCCTCCGCCGCCGTCATCCCTTTGATCGCCTGATAAATATTCTGATCGAGCGGATAACCGCCGTTACTGGAAACCACGATATCCGCGGGCATCGCCTCCGTCCGGCAAAGCGAATTCAGAAATTCACAGCCGGCCAGATGCGCTATCTCGGCATCCCCCGCCACGGCATGCACCGCTTCCTTCCGCTCATTTATGACCACATTGACTATAAAGGCGAGTCCTGCCTTTTTTGCCGCCCAAAGCATATCGTAATGAATCGGATTATCCTCGATAATACCTGTTCGCGCATTCGGGTGGGCAATAAATTCCGCACAGTGGTTGGCCAAAACCGTTAAACGACCGGCTATACCGGGCATGACGCTCTTCCTTCCCCCGGAAAAGCCGGCGAAAAAATGTGGTTCGATGAAACCTTCGGCCACCAGCAAATCCGCATCATAGGCCGTTCGGTTGATAATACATTCGCCGCCGCTGGGCATATATCCGATAGAGATCAGGGGGGACGTGTCGCAGTTATGAACCTCGATTCTTTCACGCTCGACAATATCCGCACCGAATTTGCCGATCAACTCCGCCCGCGTCATCTCCCTGTGGCAACCGGTCGCAATGAGAATCGTGATCTCAGCATCCGGATTGCCCCGGCGGATCTCCCGCAACATCGGCGGAACAATGACCTTGCTGGGCACCGGGCGGGTATGGTCGCTCGCAATCAGGACGACTTTCTGTTTGCCTTTAGCAAGTTGATGTAACGGCGGGGAACTGATCGGAGCGGCCAGAGCCTCCTCCACCAGCTGATCCTGCGTTTTGTCGGGGGAATAGTGGTGCAGACTTGAGCGTAGCACACCCTTGAGTCGGTTTTTCGGCACCCGCAAAATTCGCGTCTCATTCCCATACGGAAAGACCACCGTTTCCATGCCGTCAACCTCCGAGCGATAATTATCTTCCGATATCCTAAAATCCTTCCGGATTTACATTGATTTCCGCAATTGCCTTAGGTGAAACTTTCGGAGTCCGATCCGGCAACAGCAGACCGTTAACCTCCTGTATAACGTCCGTCAGTTGCGTGTAGCAGTAGCCTTGGCAGTAGGGCAGATTTCTGATCGCGTCGGTAAGACCCTTATAGCGTTCCAAAAATTCCTCCACACTCTCAACCTTATCATGGTAACCCCAGGTCTCCATATTGGCGATTTTTCCCTGCTTACCCTTGACCGTCATCGCAATTCCGCCGTACTCCGTAACCATAAAGGCCGCATCTTCCGACGGAACAAAACCCTCGGCGAAACACATCCGTTCCGATACCGAGCCCGATTCTACCTTTTCTCTGGTCGCAAAATGCTTCGCGAGCCCCTCTCCCGAAGGAACATAATCGTGTATGGCGCTTATATCCGTAATCGTCTGTTCCCAGCCGTCATTACCGCTGACCAGTCGGGTCGGATCCTGAGCTTTGCACAAGTAGTAAAGCATGATACTGAAATTCTGCTGCGCTTTGTCGGCATAAATTTCTCTGACTCCCCAACTTTCGTTCAAAGGCACCCAGGCGATGATCGACGGATGGTTGTAGTCGCGTTTAATGAACTCGCTCATATCCCGACTGAGGTTTTTCACGCTGTCCCAGTTGTATTCATAGGCACTCGGTAATTCTCCCCAGCATAGCAATCCCAACCTATCGCACCAATAGTAGAAGCGGGGATCTTCTATTTTCTGATGCTTTCTTACCCCGTTAAAGCCAAATGCTTTGATAAATTCCACGTCTGTTTTCAACGCATCGGCACTCGGCGGAGTGAGCAGACTGTCTTCCCAATAGCCCTGATCCAACACCAGTCTCTGGTAAATAGGCCGGTTGTTCAGCAGCACCCGGCCGTTCTTCACTTCGATTTTGCGCATGCCGAAATAGGTCGACACTTCGTCGGTAACTCTGCCGTTCACCGATACCTTTATGTTAAGCTCGTAAAGATGCGGAGTGGAGGGCGACCACAGTTTAAGAGAACCCACTCTGTTTGCATCCATCATGTCCAGACTGATTGAATAGCGTCGGAAAGGAACATTGCTCGTAACCCGACGAACGATTCTATCTCCGTACATCACGGTGTATTCAAGGGTTACATCTTCGTTTCCGGGCATTTCATCCAACACCACCTCGATTTTCGCACTGTGAGTGTCTATATCCGGAGTCACATGCACATAGTCGACCGAGAGGCCGTCGGTCCGCTCGAGATACACGTCCTGCCAGATTCCGCTACAGGGCGTATACCAGCAGCCCATGAGTCCGTCCTCCCAGTATTGCTTGCCGCGAGGTTGGGCGGTATCCCGGGAATCCTCCACTCTGACGACCAGCGTATTCTCCGCCGCCGTTAGGAATGGCGTTATATCGCGGGAAAAAGGCGTATAGCCGCCCTCGTGCGAGACAACTTTCTCGGAATTGACATATACGTCGCACTTGTAATCCACGGCGCCGAACTTGAGATGCACTCTGCCACCGACTAATTCTTCATCCAAAGTAAAGGTTCTCTTGTACCAAATTATGGGGTGATATCCCGGATCTCCGATGCCGCTCGCCTCACTTTCATAGGTAAACGGAACCAGAATCCGCAACGGAAAATTAAACTCACCGCTCTGCCAATTCTCCTTCAGCCCAATATTCCTGTCATCAAAGGCGAAATCCCACTTGCCGTTTAATAACCGATAGTTTTTTCGGTAAAAATCGGGGCGTGGATGCCGGGCTCTTTCTTCACTCATCAGACTATTCATACGAACCTCCAAAAATTATGTTACCGCAATCGGTGAATTATTTAAGAAACGCCCACGATACTATGATACGCAGGCGCTCTTTGCTGGAGCTGCTGGCCGGATTCGAACCGGCGACCTGCTGATTACGAATCAGCTGCTCTGCCAACTGAGCCACAGCAGCGGCAATACGCTCGTGAGTCTATCTGCTTCCGGCGTTTTTGTCAAATTCCGACGTACCCTATGTTTCGGCGTACCCTACATACATTGGGCGCAAAACAAAGTCGTACCCACATAAAAATGCGGAGGTCTTTTAGTTTCGCACTTCTCCACCCAGTTTATTAATCTTTTTGATGATGCTGTTCATTTTTTCATCAATTTGTTCAGCGGTCAGGGTGCCCCGGTCAGAGCCGAAACGTACGCGGAACATGACGGATTTTTTACCCTCGGGGATTTGTCGGCCGCGGTATTCCTCAATGAAGGCAATACTATCGACGCTTTTTTCAAGGGCCGCGCAAATGTCTTTCCAGACAATTTCCTCATCCACCAGGATGGAGAAATCCTGCTCCACCACGGGGAAGAGAGGCAGGCGCTGATATGCGTTGCTCCGTGAAGGGAGAGGCGCGAGCACGTCCACATCCAGCACCATGGCGGCTACCGCGGCGCGCTTGATGCCCGCCAGACGGGAAGCCCTGAGCGAAATAACTCCGAAAGAACCGATGACTTCGTCGCCCGAAAGAATGTTCAGCCAAGCCTTGGAATCGGCCCAGGCAGGTTTTTCCTGCTGGGCAAAGCCGAGCGACTCCGACATGACGGCGCGAGGAAGGGCCTCCAGGACGCCTTTCATCTCCCTAAACAGCAGACCGGCGTCTTGACCCACAAAGGCGGCGGCCAATTGCCGCTTTTGCAGGGGCAGGGTTTCGTTCTCGTCGCTGGGATGGCTTTCTCCCGGGGCAAAGACCTGGGCCATCTCAAACACGCGGAAGCTTTCGAAATAGCGCAGATTCAACGCGGTGACGGCCAGCATGGCGGGGATCAGAGAAGGCCTGAGGCTGGCGGTGTCGGGGGACGGCGGCGCGGACAGGCTCAGGCAGGCCTCGGGGTTAATGCCTGCCGCCTCCAGATAGTGTTTGTCCACCCAGGGATAGGTGAACACCTCCTGCATATCGCAGCGGGCGGCAAAGTATTCCCGCAGACGGCGCTCCAATTGCGCCCTCGGCTGGCGAACGGCGGCGGTCAGCCTCACAGTGGGAGGGATAAAGTCAAAGCTGTCGTAGCCGATTATGCGGGCTACTTCTTCCAGCACATCATCGGGCAGGTTGACGTCCCCGGTGGCGCGCCAGGAAGGCACGGACACCTGAAGCGTATCTCCCTCGGATACCACCTTAAAGCCAAGTGGAAGCAGGAAACGGGCGACTTCATCGCTTGTGAGCTTCCGGCCTAACCGGATATTCAGCCAGCTCAGCTTCACCGGGATCACCGGGCAGACGGTCTTCAACGGGTAAACGTCGCTAAAAGCACTCATACGCGCCCCGGGGAAGAGTTCCTTGATGAGATTGTTCGCCACCGCCATGGCCTGATCGACCCGCTGGGTGTCCAGACCCTTTTCGTTGCGGTTGGCCGATTCGGTACGCACCTGGTAGCGATTGGCGCTGCGGCGCAATTTGATAGGCTCAAAATTGGCGATTTCAAGAATCATGGTGGAGGTGGTAGGTAAAATGGAGTCCTTGGCTCCGCCCATAATACCGCCCAGAGCGATGGGCTCCGTGGCGTCACAGATCATCAGGTCTTCCCCGCTCAGTTCCAGCTGATGTCCGTCCAGCAGGGTGAGGGTCTCGCCGGGCTTGGCGTTTCTGATGATGATTTTTTCTTGGACGTTTTCCTTGTCAAAGCCGTGTGTGGGCTGACCCACAGCCAGCATCACATAGTTTGTCAGGTCAACCAGAGCGTTGATGGGTCTGACCCCTGTTTTCCACAGTGCTGTTTGCATCCACCAGGGGGAAGGAACGCTGGCGACGCCTTCATACACGATGCCGACATAGCGTCTGCAACGCTGAGGATTTTCAATGGTGACGGGATATTCCGGCAACTCCTCCGGCTTTGTGAATGGCGGGAGGGTTTTCAGCTCCAGACCGTAGATGGCGGCCAGCTCTCGGGCGATACCGTAGTGTCCCCAAAGATCGGGTCGGTTGGTTAGAGATTTGTTGTCAATCTCCAGGATGATGTCGGAAAGCTCTAGTACTTGAGCCAGGGCATCGCCCGGCTGTCCTGCAAAATCAGCCAGGTCCATAACCTCATGCTCATCTTCAGCGGGAAAAAGCTCGTCCAGTTCCAGTTCCGCCGCGGCGCAGATCATGCCCTCGCTTTTTACACCGCGTAGCTTAGTGGATTTGATAAGGACAGGCTCGCCCTCTCCGTGCCAGCGCACCTTGGCGCCCGGCAGGGCTACGGCGCAACGCATCCCTTCATAAATATTGGATCCGCCGCACACAATAGTGGACGGAGTATCCTGTCCTACATCCACCGTGCACACCTTTAGCAAATCGGCCTGAGGATGGGCGCTGATTTGAGTGATAAGGCCGAGCACGCAGCTATTGAGAGTGTCGGCGGGGTTTACGGCGCTTTCCACCTCCACCGTACGCATAGTCAAGTCATAGGAGAGTTGCTCCATGGAGAGAGATTCGGGTAGGGACACATATTCTTTGATCCAGTTGAGTGATACTTTCATTTTTCCTTCCCCCCCTTACCTGAACTGCCTAAGGAACCTGAGATCGGCGCTGTGAAACAGCCTTACATCGTCCACGCCGTAGCGCATCATTACCAGGCGATCCAGACCGATATTGATATAAAACCCGCTCCAGATTTCGGGATCAAGGCCGGCGGCTTTCAGTACATTGGGGTGGGGGGTACCGCCGGGCATAACTTCAATCCAGCCTACGTTCTTGCACACCTTGCAACCGCTTCCGCCACATACAAGGCACTTCATGTCAATTTCAAAGCCTGGCTCCACAAAGGGGAAGAAGCCCGCGCGCATGCGGGTATCAGTCGGCCTGCCGAAGACCTTTTCCAGGATGGTGCCGACCAGTAGCTGACCGGAGGCGAAGGAAAAATCTTTTTCCACAATTAACGCTTCATACTGGAAGAAAGCGCGTTCGTGACGGGCGTCGGTTGCCTCGTTGCGGTAAACCCGGCCGGGGTAGACAAAGCGGGCGGGGGCACCGTGCTTTTTCAGGTAGCGCACACTGCCGCCAGTGAGGTGAGGCCTAAGGCATAGGCGCTCGCTACCTCTTTTGTCCTCGGAACCTTTAAGCCAGTAGGTGTCCATAGAGTCCCGGGCAGGATGCTCGGGGGGAAAGTTCAGGTGATCAAAAGCGTACTGCTCACTGGTGATGTCATCCTCCGCGTACACCTCAAAACCCAGGGACAAAAAGGCGTCGTTCAGGTCGTAACACATCTGAGTGATGGGGTGGAGCGCCCCCGAAACGGGCGGTATACCCGGCAGGGTCAGGTCGATCGCCCCTTGGATGACCGATCCTTCATCCGCCAGCGCCTCCTCCCGGTCGGTAATGGCTCGGGAGATGGCGTCTTTCACCTCGTTTGAGAGCATGCCTATCTGTCTGCGCGTTTCAGTCTCCAGCTTCCCCAATTCTTTCAGAATCAGGGTCAACTCGCCTTTTCTTCCCAGGTACTGATGGCGGACCTGCTGTAACTCCTCCGCTGTGTTCGCTTTCCGCGCCGCCTCAAGGGCTACGATCTTCATTACCTCCAATCGTTCCCGCATCATAAACCTCCCGATACCGTTCCTAATTACCTGCGAAAGGATGCTAACATCCTCGAATCTATTCGTCAATTACCGCGTTCAATTTTATATACGGACCAAGTCGTTCTTCGCGTTCAATTTGACATTAGGCAGACAATACCGTCATAGTGCCCGATGCGCCAAAAACGACTCTATTTCCGCATAGGTGGGCATGGAGCTGATCGCTCCGTAGGACATTGTGGAGAGCGCGGCCGCCGCATTGGCAAATGCCAGGGTATCCGCGAGTCGGTCGCCCCGCATATCCCGCAGAGACGCGTCCCCGCCGAGCAGGCGGAAAAGGAAGGCCCCCCAGAATGTATCGCCGGCTCCGGTTGTGTCTTTGGTTTTAACTTTGAAGCCCGCGGAATAGGTAATCGTCCCGCCGGAAAGAACCTTGGCTCCTTCACTGCCCAGCGTCACGGCCAGGAGCTGCAATTCCGGATAGCGACTCTGCAACTGTAGCATCGCCTTTTCAATATCCGTAAGATCGGTGAGGAAATACAGTTCTTCTTCGGACAATTTGACCGCGTCACATAAATACAGTGCCTCGGAAACGACCTTTTTGGCTGCCGCAACATCCTCCCAGAGCCGCGGGCGCAGATTCATGTCAAAGGAGATCAGCGCCCCCGCCTCCTTGGCCGTCCAGGCGGCTTTTAAGGTAGCGGAGCGACTCGGTTCAACCGTCAAAGAAACCGAAGCAAAATGCAAACAACGAGTCGATTGCAACAGGCTCTCTTCGAGATCCCGTTCGCTGAGCATCACATCGGCGGTGTTTTTTCGATAAAAAGAGAAAGAACGCTCACCCTGCGCATCCAGGGAGACAAAAGCCAACGTGGTCGGATACTCGGAAGACATGAGCAAATGTGTCGTGTCTACTCCATGTTTTTCCATAACTTCACGAATTTGTCTGCCGAAAACATCAGCGCCAACCTTGCTGATTACCGCCGTCCGTAGTCCCAACTTCCCCGCCATTGCCAATACATTGGCCGGGCCGCCGCCGGTATGCCCCTCGAAACGCAGGCAATCAGACTGCGAGGCAGGAACGGAAACAAAGTCAATCAGAGACTCCCCGACCGCCACCAAATCATAGTTTTTCTCAGTTCGCATAGTAACAACCTCGAATCTCTCTCAGAGTTTTTCGTATTCCGGCGGAAGCAATCCCGACACAGCTTTGCAAATAATTGTTGACGAAGCTGTCCGAGCTGTCGAAGGGCATACCCGCGAAGCAGTTCAGGGCAAGAAATGCCAGCGGATCATCGTCCGCGACCCGTTTCCTATCTGCTTCCGAAAGCCCGGGATCATCAATCTCGTAAGGCATTCCTCTATCGTCCCTGCTCCCCCGCAGATAAGAGCGATAGGCGGCGATCAGGAATGCGACTCGACTAGTATCGGCTTTTGCTTGTAGTAGCTGAGTAACTGTCGGAGTCATAAATCGCGGAATTTTATTAGCGGCATCAAAGCAGAGACGAGCCAACTGGTCACTGATTGCCTTGTTCTGCAGACGGCGCATGAACGTCGCACTGTACGCCGACATATCCACTCCCTCGGGCGGAGCCAGGTACGGCAAAACATCCCGGATCATGTAAGTAGTCAGATAATCATGGAACAACGGATCGGCAACAGCTTCGTCGACCTTGCGATAACCGGCTAACAAGCCCGGGAAAGACAACATCTGGTGCGTTGAATTGACAATTCCCAATTTAAGAAACTCGTAGCGCGAAACATCGTCGACAAATTCGACCCCGACCCGTTCCAATGCCGGGCGACCGGCCGCAAAAGAATCTTCAATAACCCACTGAATAAATTCTTCGCAATACACGGGCGCACGGTCTTTTTGGCCGGCTATATCAAATGCTATTCTCTCCCGCTCCCGAGCGGATACGGAAGGCGTGATTCGGTCTACCATTGAATTGGGAAAGCTGACTCTGTCGGCAACCCAGTCCGCCAAATCCGCATCGACTGCCCTAAAATAGGCGGAGAAGGCCTTGCGACAGGCATCACCGTTGTGCGGTACGTTGTCGCAGCTGAGAATCGTGAGCGGCAGGTCATTGATTTTCCTTCGCCGCTGCAGACCCGCGGCAATATAGCCGAATACGGTGCGTGGTACGTCCTGCCCTTGCAGGTCATGTAGGATGTCGGTAGCGCTCAAATCGAACTCACCGTTCTTCGGATTCAGATTGTAGCCGCCCTCCGTAATCGTCAGCGTGATGATTTTGATGTTCGGGTCGGCAATCCGGCTGATAACGGCATCCGCGTCCTCACCCCCCCAAAATAGATCCACGATCGAGCCAATCTTCCGGCGCATCACTTCGCCGTCATTTCCGAAAACGGATATCCCGTAAACTCCGTCCTGTGCCTTCAGGGCTCTATACACAGCTTCGTCCCGTTCCAAAATCATTGCGCCGCAGATTCCCCACTGCAAATCTCCGGTCAGACAAAGGTATTCATTCAAATAAAATGCCTGGTGTGCACGATGGAAATTACCTACCCCGAAATGCAGAATCCCGGGGCTTACGGCCCGTCGCTCATACCCAATTGCCTTAACCTCATCTCGCATCATCGCTTCCGGCTTCTCTTCCAAGTAAAATTCGCATCTTATTATATATCGAAGAACAGCTTTTGTGAGCTCCGGGTTCTGACAAATGCCGAACTGTGTTAAAATAGCGGCGTATTTATGCACAGGATCGCAAGGAGGTTAGCAACTATGCCGCCTATCGAATTAACCATCAGTCTTATCGCCGCCCTTATTCTTGGTATTGCTCTGACATTTTGGGGCGCATCGCTCTTTCGTCTCTGGATGATTTTTATGGGGGCCTGGGCCGGCTATATGATCAGCAGTCGGTTACGCATCGAATTCGAACTGGAACAAACCGCCTTCATCGTCATAACGGTGGTTCTCTGCCTCGCTCTTGCCCTGTTTTTCTGGAAAGCCTTTAAAGTCAGCATTTTCCTGGCCGGATTCTCTCTCGGTGCCTATATTGCCTGGTACTTCGGTACCACGGTCTTCGGACTGAATCAGACCTGGTCATTGCTTGTTGTCGGACTTGTCTTCGCCCTAATTGCCGGTTTTCTACGCAATACTTTCATCATCGGCTCGACCAGTCTCACCGGGGGAATTTTACTTGTTTCCGCCATAGAGGGCTTCGTAAACAATCGCCAGTCGATCGCCCTACCTGATCTCATTCCGACCATCAATCTGGGAACCACAGAACAGATACTTATGACCCTGGCACCTTTCTTAGTTGCGGCACTCGGCTTTTACGTGCAGTCGCGACGACACAAGAACCGCCCGCCGCGCTTCTTCCGCTAGTTATTATTTGTCCAGATTTAGATCAGTCAAATTCGATCGTTCGCAAAGTTGCGTCGAGCAGCTTTGCCATGTCCGTCGCCGCCCGGGCCCCGACAATACCGACCTCTTCATGTGAAAGAGGTGTCGCGGACAGACCCGCAGCATAATTGGTCAGGCAGGAAATACCCAGTACCGGAACGCCGCCGTGTGCGGCCAGAATCGCCTCCGGCACGGTTGACATGCCGACTGCGTCGGCTC
>JAAZIX010000239.1 GCA_012800655.1 Clostridiaceae bacterium
AGCCCGGCAGATGCCCGAAGCCTAAATTAGCTACCTGCCTAAATGTTTCCAGTCTAATCTGGCTGGCAAAAAATTTCAGGGCCAGCTCCTTCCTTGTATCCATAGAAAACCTCCTATAAAAACTGTACCTAGTATAGCATATGCGGTGCTTTATTACTTGTTTCGGATGAAGCCCTGCTTCACCAGAAGCTCAGCGGTTAAAACAGCTCCGCCTGCCGCACCTCTGATCGTATTATGCGATAAACAAGCAAACTTATAGTCCAGTAACGGGTCCGGACGCAAACGTCCGACGCTGATAGCCATCCCATTTTCACGATCTACGTCCAATAACACCTGCGGGCGGTTATTATCCGTCAAATAATGTATAGGTTGTTTCGGTGCGGTAGGTAAATTCAGTTTCTGTGGCAATGAGCGGTATTCCTGCCAACGTACCAGGATTTCCTCAATGCTCACCGGTTTTCTGAAAGCGACCGAGACCGCAGCCGTGTGTCCTTCTTGAACCGGCACACGGTAGCACTGAGCCGTAATCATCGGAAGAGTGGCGGAAACAAATTTCCCATCGGTGATATAACCCCAAATCTTCAGCGGCTCGCGCTCAGTTTTCTCCTCTTCTCCGGAAATAAACGGAATTAAATTATATTCCATTTCCGGCCAGGACTTGAAAGTTTTACCCGCACCGGAAATCGCCTGATACGTGCAGACAAATATCCGCTCGGGTCCGAACTCCATCAGCGGTGCGAGGGGCGGCATAAAGGTCTGAATTGAGCAATTCGGCTTGGTTACAATAAAGCCGCGCTCCGTGCCCAGACGTTTCCTCTGCAGAGGGATTATATCGCAGTGATGCGGGTTGATTTCGGGAATTATGACCGGTATATCCTCTCCCCAACGATTGGCGGAGTTATTTGATACCACCGGCGTTTCGGTACGCGCCAATGCTTCTTCCAGGGCGATCAATTCGGTTTTCGGCATATCAACCGCGCAAAACAGAAAATCAACTTCCTCGGTCAACGCTTTTATGTCAGCCGCATCGAACAGAATCATATCGGCCATTTCGGGCGGCATCGGCCGATCAATATTCCAGCGATCGGCGGTCGCTTCACGGTAGGTTTTACCGGCCGAGCGTGCCGAAGCCGCCAATACTGTCACCTTAAACCACGGATGGCCGCTCAGTATAGTTGCAAAACGCTGACCGACATAACCGGTAGCGCCGACGATTCCGACCCTCATTTTTCTGTTCAGTTGATTCTCATTCATCCTAATCAACCTCCTCAATCATTAACTTTTGGCATTATACGCTATTTTTGCCTTGAAGATGTGTGTTAAAATCGTAATAAGAGAGGTTATATAAGATATGAAAGCGGTTAATCCGGAAAGAGAAGTTGTTATTGCCGGAACGGACACGGATACGTTTCCGTTGCTAGACAGATATTCCGACTACCTCTATGCCATAAAAGGGCGTACACCACGCACCATTAGAGCCTATCATTCCGATCTCTCGCGTTTTTTCCGCTGGATGGTTTATACGGGGCGGATCAAAGCACCTCCCGTTACTACAGACACGAGAGCCGCTTCGACCGTAAATCCAAATGATCCGATTGAAGGAATCGATATCAGATTTATAAACATTGACGACATTCGACAAATTCGTCTTGATGATATGTATGCCTTCATATCCTGGCTTGCTCAAAATAACAGCCGCCAGGCCGCAAGTCGCGCCAGACGCGTCTCTTCACTGCGGGGATTTTTTAATTGGTTACATCGCCAACAGCGTTTGATCGAGGAAAACCCCGCTGCCGACCTGGAACAACCGCGCCAGATGCGTCGTCTGCCGCAATATCTCAGTTTGGATGAAAGTCGAGATCTGTTGGTTCAGGCCGGGCGGCAGGACAATCAATATTCCGAACGCGACTACTGCATATTGACATTATTTTTAAATTGCGGCCTACGCCTATCAGAGCTACACGGCATCAATGTCTCCGATTTACGTGGCGACACACTTGTGGTTTTAGGCAAAGGTCAAAAGGAGCGTACCATCTATCTGAATGATGCCTGTGTCAACGCTCTAGAGGACTGGCTGGCCGTACGCCCGACGGAAAATCTCAACGATCCGGAGGCATTGTTCATCAGCCGACAGCGCAATCGCCTATCGCGGGAGGCAATTCAACATCTGGTCAAAAAATATATCCGCGCCGCCGGACTTAATACCAAGCGTTATTCCGTCCATAAGCTACGCCATACTGCCGCTACGCTAATGTACCAGTACGGCAAGGTCGATATCCGGCAATTGCAATTTTTGCTCGGTCACGAGTCGGTGGCTACCACTGAAATATACACTCACATCAATACCGCCGAACTTCATCAAGCGGTTGACAGCAATCCGCTGTCAACTCAGCGAATTGAGATCGACCGTAGAACAGCCAAGCAAAGTTAGAGCTAGAAGCCCATTGCCTTGAGAAACTCGCTGATTTTTGGTAACGGATCCAATAGCACTATCCCCGTTACAATCAGCCCCAAAATAATGATTGTCGCAATCAGCTGGTTACGACGATGAGCGCGCTGTTCTCTACGCATTTTCTCGGCAACTCGTGCCGGAGTTGTATAGCCTTTTATTCTGAAGCGACGCGCACGACCGTAAGGTCTCAAAAAGCCCCAGAAGGATCCGGTACTTTTTCTACCCGTATCTTCCCGTCGATCCTCCGATCCCCGGACAACCTCAATCACAGGGTCGAATCGTTTCGACGCTTCTTCTGTAGGTGTTGAATCGGGCTTCGACCGACGCAATCTGCTCTCAGTATCCTTACTCATAATATCCTCTGCCCTAAGTATACCAAGCTCAGAGCGATGCGGCAAAAGCTCAACAAATCACGATGTTTAATTCACGATTCATAAGGACAGTGTCGGTACAAACCCAACTTTTCAGCGAAGGAAACGCTGTTTCGTTCCTCTTCGCGCCAATCCGTTGTATAGGCATCGGCACTTTCGGAAATCGCCTGCATACAGTAAGCAGATATTAACAGCACATTATCCTTGCTTTCTATCAATAAGGAGTCTGCGTCGAATTCCCGAATGTGACCGTGAAAAATGGTGCCGTCTATCAAGGTGATTTGTACTAAAACTTTCGCATCCATAAACTGCTGTAAAAAACGGGTACGCAGATCCGGTCTCATAGAGTTGGGTCTGTTGCGAATGCTGTCCGGAATTATCATTTTCTCCATAGTTTTTACCGCGATTATCTCGCCCTCCTAAATCTTCTTTTCCGACAGGAAATAATGCCGGATCGCCATTTTAAGTGATAGGCAAGTAAATATGCGGACGAATTCTTATCCCTACGCAATATTGAGCAACCGGTATCTCAAATTCTAATAGCTACTCGGCAATCAAGTTCGTCTATTGACTTCTTTAGAACCTAATCCAGGGATCGGAGGATCAGGTTCATCGCCGCAGGCAAATCACCGCCCGGCAGGCTGGTTGCGGACATTTTATTTCTGATCCAGGTAAGCTGTCGTTTGGCATAACGTCGGGTATTACGCACAAGCTCATCCATAGATTCGGGTAATGAAGATTTTCCTTCGAGGTAGGTCAGCATCTCGCGGTAGCCGATAATTCTCGCCGCCGGCAAATTAGGTTCTAGTTCAAGTTGTTGCCAGTAGCGGGTCTCATCCAGCAATCCGTTACGCAGCATTTTCTCGGCACGTTGCTCTATACGTTTATATAGTTCCTCACGCGGGTATTCAAGACTGAACAGGCGGAAATCATATAGAGGACCTTTGCGCCTGATTTGATCCCATTCCGTTTTGGTTCGACCGGTCGAGTAATATACTTCCAGTGCTCGTAATAATCGTCGCGTATTTTCCTGCGGAATTTCCGCCGCCGCCTCCGGATCAAATTCGGAGAGTTCTTTCCACAGAGCAATGTTTCCCTCGCTCTTTAGCCTGGCAGCCAATCGCTCGTGTGTTTTTGAATCACCGGATAAGATCGAATAGTCAATTCCCTCAAGTACGGCGCTTATATACATACCGGTACCGCCAACCAGCAGAGGATATTTTCCGCGAGCCAGCACATCCTCAATAACAACCTGAACATCCCGGGTAAAACGCGCAACGCTGTACGCCTCAGTCGGTTCGGCAATATCGATCAGGTGATGGCGGATGAGCGCCTGTTCTTCCGCAGTCGGTTTAGCTGTGGCTATATTCAAACCACGATACACCTGAACCGAATCGCATGAAATTAACTCTGCGTTAAGTCGCGGAGCCAAGGCCAAAGCCAAAGCCGATTTTCCGGTCGCCGTGGCCCCGGTTATAATCGGGATGGTCGCTGAGCGCTTTGCTTGTGTCAGCTCCGAATTCATAACCTAAACGATACGCCCAAAGCGTTTTTCCAACTCCGCTTTACTAATCTCGACTATGGTCGGTCTGCCGTGAGGACAGTGAAACGGGTCATTCAGATTTTCCAACTGTTCCAGTAAACTCAAAACCGAACGATGGTCGAGGCCGTAATTTGCTTTTATCGCGGCCTTACAGGCAATATCAGCCGTGGCCTGAATTTTTCTCTGTTCCAGCCAGGTCTGAATCCCCTCACCGAGCGGGTAATTCGTGTCGGAGCAGGCAGCTATAGCCGCCCGGAAAGCAATCTCCGGTGAAATCATGTCGGGGCTGTCCGGGATACCGCGCAAAACTACGGTTCTCTCGCCAAAAAAGTCGAAGTCGAAGCCCAGTTCAGCGAGGAATTCCCCATTCTCACGTACTGCGCTGAGTTCCATGGGTGCCAGATCAAGTCGCAACGGAATGAGCAGAGGCTGAACCGAAGCCGCCTCCTCAACTTCACCCGCCTCACTCTGTCGTGTCAGCAGACGTTCGAAAATAATTTTTTCGTGAGCCGCATGCTGATCAATGAGATAAATATTCGTATCTAGCTCCATGAGTATGTAGGTATCAAATAACTGACCAACATAGCGACCGCGGCGACCGATCTCCGTGAAAATATTTGCCTTTCCCGTAGTTTCCGGCTTAGGCTCAACCTGATCTGAGATCTGCGTTTTGGGAACTCCGTGGCGGACGGGGGTACCCTCGTGCGAAATATAGAGAGATGCAGGATCATAGATGTCTGCGGAATATGGGGGAGCGAGAATTGAAATTGATCTCTCGCTACCGCCCGAATCGCCGTCCGGCTGGTGTATTACAACGTCAGGCTGTTCCGGAGGTAAAACTGAAACAACAGGCTGCGCCGTACCTTCAGAAGCTAATTTGCGTTCGGCACTCAATCTTTGCAAATGTGCTTCAATTGTGTGGTAGACCGCCGAAAAAATCTTTTGTTCGTCCCAAAATCTAACCTCTAACTTCTGCGGATGTACATTTACGTCCAATAAATTAGGCGGTAGGGAGATAAAAAGCATCATCGGTAAATACTGTCCCTTCATCACCCAACCCTGAGAGGCGCGATCGATCGCCGCATTTACTATAGGGGCTTTGATTGGCCGTTCATTGACATAAACCCATTGCCAATTGCGTCCGGCACGCGTCTTATCCGGCGAGCCGATCACTCCCGAGATCCACACCGGCGAATGAATCGCTTCGTTATCCGGAATAATTCGACAGCTGTCAGCCAATTCTTTGCCCCAAACCACACGTACTACGCTGGCCGGATCATTATTCCCCGGCGTGTGTAAAGACTCCCGACCGTTGTTTAGCAAACGAAAGGAAACGTCCGGTCTGGCACAGGCGAGTTTTTGCACCGCATCCAAAATGCGCGCCGCCTCGGTCGTGTCTTTGCGAAGATATTTATAGCGTGCCGGCACGTTGTAGAAAAGATTTTCAACCGTTACGGTCGTACCAACAGAGGTACCAACAGGCAAGTGTTCCTGAAGTGTGCCGCCCTCTATTCTAACCCGAGTTCCCCTATCATCATCATTGCGACGAGTTTCCAGCGTTACTTTCGCTACGGCAGCTATTGACGGTAATGCCTCACCGCGGAACCCCCTGCTTTCAATCATTTCCAAATCATTGAGCGTACTGATTTTGCTGGTGGCATGTTCTTGAAAAGCTAGCAGTGCATCATCCGCACTCATACCGCTACCGTTGTCGGTGACTTTAATACAACGAATTCCGCCCTGTTCGATTTCTATGGTAATTATGTCCGCCCCGGCGTCGAGAGCGTTATCGCAGAGTTCACGCACCACCGAAGCGGGTCGTTCGACTATCTCACCGGCGGCAATAGCTCCGGCAACCTCGGGACTTAAAATCTTTATCTTACCCATATCTTCCTCCCTATTCCCCTCTAGCGAGCTTGCTTAATTCATCCAGGATTCGTAAAGCATCCAGCGGCGTAATCGCATTCACATCCACGGCGCGCAGGCAGTCAATAATTTCGTCATTGCGCTTCAAGGCCAGCGAGGCTTCAAAGAGATTGCGCTCCTGTCTGCTTTCCATAGGAGCGGATTTTCGACGTCTGGAGCGCCGCTGAGTCAATTCGGCACGCTGATCCTCTATATTAGCCAAGTGTTCACGCGCTCGCATAATCAGCGAGTCCGGCAGACCGGCCAAAGCCGCGACTTCGATGCCGAAGCTGTCATCCGTTCCGCCCTTCGCCAGACGATGCAGGAAAACCATTTCCTCGCCGCGTCTGTCCACCTGGACGTGATAATTAACAATACCGGGTATTCTGGCCGCCAAATCCACCAGTTCATGGAAATGCGTCGCAAACAAGGTCCGGGCACGCAAATGTTCGGCTTGGGAAATATATTCCAATGAAGCCTGAGCAATAGCCAGACCGTCAATTGTGCCGGTTCCGCGTCCGATTTCATCAAGCAGTAAGAGGCTGCGATCGGTCGCATCGGAAATGATTTCCGCCAACTCACTCATTTCCATCATAAATGTCGAGCGTCCGCTGGCGATATCATCGGCGGCACCGATTCTCGTATATATCGCATCCGCCAGACCTATAACCGCACGCTTTGCCGGTACAAAACAACCGATCTGAGCCAACAGAACAATCAGCGCGACCTGGCGCATATAGGTGGATTTGCCCGACATATTCGGACCGGTCAAAATCAGGAGACGATTGTCCCCGCCGTCCAGATAAGTATCGTTGGTAACAAATCGTCCCGGACCGAGCACATCGGCGACAACCGGGTGCTCTCCGTCGGTAATATCAATGATTTTATCTTCATTCAGTTCCGGGCGCACCCAATTGTTCCTCTGACTCGCCTCCGCAAGAGAAATCAGGGCGTCGAGTTGTGCCAATGCCCTGGCGGTCTGAAGTAACTCCGTCACATGAGCTGCGATCTCGTCTCTGATCCCGCAAAAAGCCTGATACTCCGCGCTGTCGAGACGCGCCTGTGCGCCCAGGATAGTATTTTCCATGGATTTCAGCTCTTCGGTTATAAAGCGCTCACTGTTGACCAGTGTCTGGCGTCGCTGATAGTATTCCGGAACCAAAGACAAATTGCCGCGGGAAACCTCAATATAGTAACCGAAAACGCGATTGTAGCCGATTTTTAGGTTACGAATCCCGGTACGCTCTCTTTCTCTACCTTCTAACGCGATCAGCCAATCCTGGCCGTTCAGCTTGGCCGAACGTAATGCGTCAATCTCCTCGGAATAGCCCTCACGAATAATTCCGCCTTCACTGATATTGATCGGCGCGTCGGGGTCGATGGCACTCTCGATCCGTTGCAGACATTCATTATGCGGATCGATTTGCGAACTCAAGGCGGCCAAAAGGGTGCTGTTTGCCGTAAAAGCGCTTAAATGCTCCAAAATCGCCGGCAAAAGTCGCAACGAGGCGGCAAGCGCCAGCAAATCGCGCGGATTGACTCGCCCCTGCGCCAGCTTGGCGTTGAGTCGCTCCAAATCGTAGACATCATCCAATAATTCCAACAATGACATCCGCGCGGTATAGTCCTCAACCAAAGCCGCCACGGCGTTCTGCCTGTCATGCAAAGCGGACAAATTAACCAGGGGCTGATTAATGTATGAGCGTAGAACTCTTGCTCCCATAGCCGTCTGCGTATAGTCGATAACCCCGATCAATGAGCCGCGGGTAGAACCGGAGTGAATGTTCCGTGTCAACTCAAGGTTTCGTCGGGTCGTCGGATTTAGGCGCATGTAACTGCTTACGGAATATTCTTTCAATTCGCGGAGGTTCTTCGGTATCACGCCGGTTGTCTCCGTCAAATAGCTGAGCAATCCGCTCGCCGCCTGCGGCCAGAGAGCCGGTTGCTGATACTTCTTGGGATAATAGGCTGAGCTGTTTTCACTCGGAACAAAACCCGCCTCGTCACGCAAATTGAAAGTCACATCCTGTTGCTGCGGAAGATTGGCCGTCAGCAGATCCCTCACCTCTGATGAATTGCTGACGATCTCAACCGGACGCAGGCGTGCCAACTCACTGAGCAAGTCCATCTCCGGATTGCCCAGCACAAAGGAAGTCCCGTAAAATTCCCCGGTTGTTATGTCGGTATAGCTTAATCCGTAATACTGCAGGCTCTTGTATATCGAAACCAGATAATTATTCTGTCGCGCCGGGAGCCCCTCCTCGTCCAGGCGGGTTCCCGGGGTAATAATCCGGATAATCCCCCGCTCAACAAGCCCTTGGGCGGTTGCGGGATCTTCAATCTGTTCGCAAATCGCGACCTTATAATTCGCCGCCAACAATTTGTTGATATAGCCGGTCGCGGCATGGTATGGTACTCCGCACATCGGCGCCCGCTCCTCCAGGCCGCAGTCGCGCCCGGTCAGAGCAATTTCACAAATCCGCGAGGCGATCAACGCATCGTCAAAGAAGAGTTCATAGAAATCGCCCAAACGGAAAAACAGCAAAGCCTCCCCTGCCTTAGACTTCTGCTCCACAAACTGCTGCATCATCGGGGTCAGCTTGTCTTTATCAACATCTGCCAGCACCAACGGCTTACTCACTTGGTATCCCCCTGTCATTCCGTTCAATTTCAACTGCCTCTCCGGTCAGCGAAAATATTCTCGCTTCATAGGGCCGGACCGTAACGATTCGTCCGGTTAATTGTACGCCGAGATCCTCGACTGCGGGCATACGGCCGACTTCGCCGGCATAATTTGCCCAGACGGCATCGGATACGGAGAAATGAACCAGATGATTATCACTCATGCGTCCCATCAGCATACCGCTTTCTCTGCCGCTGACTCCTTCGACAATCACCCGGTATTCACCGCCTAATAGGCGTTCGCTCTCCTCCAATGTAATGGAATTCTGCAATTCCAACAAGCGGTTAAACCGCTCGCCGACAACATCCGGGGCGACCGGGGGTAAATCCGCCGCCGCTGTGCCGGGGCGCGGTGAAAATATAAACATGAATGCCGCGGAAAAACGCACCTCGCGTACTATCCGTAGCGTTTCGGCAAAATCTTCCTCCGTCTCATCCGGAAAGCCGACGATAATATCGGTTGTCAGAGCCAAGTCGGGAATATGTTCCCGCGCCTTGCGCACAATCCCCATATAGCGTTCCGCGGTATAATGCCGATTCATCGCCCGGAGAATCTTGTCGCTACCCGACTGAAGCGGTAAATGAATGTGCCGCTCGATATTTTCATGTCGGGCAATAACGCTTATCAGCTCATCCGATATATCCTTCGGGTGTGAGGTCATAAATCGTACCCGCTCGATTCCCGGGACCGATGCTACCGCGGCAATAAGATCGGCGAAGCTTTCCGTGCCGGCTATTATCCCCTCTTCGCGCAAATCCCATCCCCAGGAGTTGACATTCTGACCCAGCAACATAACTTCCGGTATGCCCCGAGCGGCAATGTCACGGATTTCGCGCATAATCGACTCGGGATGGCGGCTCCGTTCCCGACCGCGGGCAAAGGGAACTATACAATAGGAACAGAAATTGTTACAACCGGTCATGATCGAACAAAGCGCCCGAAAGCGTTGCCCGCGAACCGTAGGTTGCCGCTCGGCCAGAGTATCGCGCTCCCCCGGTTCATAGCGCCGCGCCGTTGAATTTTCAAGTAAGTACGGCGCCAAAAGCTCCGGGAGACGCCAAATATCATTGGGCGAAAAAATCAACCTGACGAAATTGAAGCTGCGTCGGATTTGCTCACGTATGTCCGGTTGCATTGCCAGACAGCCGCCGACTCCCACTATAAGACGCGGATTACTGCGAAATAAGGGTTTGAGCGCTCCCAGGTGCCCCAAAAAACGCTGCGCGGCATTTTCGCGCACCGCACAGGTATTGAGTATAACGATATCGGCGGACTCAACGCCGTCGGCCGGAGTGAGCCCCATCAGCTCAAGGTGACCGGCCATATGCTCGCTGTCATGCTCGTTCTGCTGGCAACCGAACGTCGAGATATGGTAACTGCGCCTTTCTGTTTGACCGGCCGCAATGCGTGCGGCTATTTCCCGTTGCTCGTCAAGAAGATCGGTAGAGATACGGTGCGGAGAATGAGCGGAATCAGCGGTTGTAGCCACGCCTGATCTGCCCTCCTCCGACCAATTCATCGCCGAGATAGAATACGGCGGATTGTCCCGGCGTGATCGCCCGAACTTTTTTTGTCAACTCGACCCGCACATCATCTTCTCCGACGGGATAAAGACGCGCCTCAACCGGGTCGCCACGATGTCGAATCACGGTATTTACATTAATGGGTCGAAGCAACTTGGGAAAACTGATCCAATTTACGGCAGTGACCTGAATGGTATCCTTCCAAAGGAGATCATCCGGACCGACAATAACCGTATTGCGCTCGGGATCAATACCCAGAACATACAGAGCCTCGGTTGCCGCAATGCCGAGCTTCTTTCTCTGTCCGATTGTGTAACGGATGATGCCCTCATGTTGCCCCAAAACCCGACCGTTCGTATCAACTATATCTCCCGGCGAAGCCGGATGTCCCGTGTACGCCTCGATAAAATCGGCATATTTGCCCTGCGGTACAAAGCAGATGTCCTGGCTTTCCGGACGTTCCTTATGCGGTAAATCCCGCTCCGCCGCTATCGAGCGAATCATCTCTTTGGAGAAATTGGCCAACGGCAGGAGCAGATGTTGGATTTGCTCCTGCTTAAGCGTATGGAGAAAATACGACTGATCACGCGTTTCATCCGTACCGCGTAGAATCAGATAACGCTGTCTAAGGCGATCAAACAAAGTCCGGGCGTAGTGGCCGGTCGCGATCCAATCACAGCCCAGGCTATGCATCCGTTCCAGCAGAACGCCCAGCTTGATGAGACTATTACAGGTGACACACGGATTAGGGGTCAGGCCGCTGAGATATGAACGCACAAAATTTTTGACCACACCGTTTTCAAACTGATTCCGGCAGTTTAAGGTTAAATGTTGAATGCCGAGACTTTTGGCAACGGCACGGGCCGCGTCGATATTTTCGGCGGCAAGGGCAGCGGACGAATCATCTCCGGTCGTCCAAGTCGGAAAAGTTATTCCGATCACTTCAAAACCCATGTCTTGAAGCAGTATAGCCGCCACGGAGCTGTCTACTCCCCCGCTCATCGCTAACAAAACCTTTTTTCCGCTTAGCATAACCCTAATACCCATCCGAATCCATCTGACTTAAAGCCCGAAACCGCCGTCTATACCGAGAATTTGCCCCGTTACAAAAGCGGCGGCGTCGCTGAGGAAGTACTTCACGGCGGCCGCAACGTCTTTCGGCTCGCCCAATCTGCCGCATGGGGTGATATCGGCCAATTGATCCAGAGTTTCGATGCCCAGCTCGGCCAACATAGGAGTATCTATTACGCCGGGTGCCACACAATTTACCGTGACTCCCGTCGGCGCCACCTCGGCCGCCAAGGCCTTGGTAAAGCCGATCAGAGCCGCTTTGGTCGTTGAATATGCCACTTCGCATGAAGCGCCTTTGATTCCCCAAACGGAGGAAATATTGATTATCCTTCCCCAATTGTACTCGATCATTTTTGGAAGGACAAAACGACTCAATTTGAGTGCCGCGCTCACGTTTACCTGCCAGAATGTCTCCCACATTTCATCCGCCAGATCCTGGAGCAGTTGCTGTGAGGCGATGCCGGCATTGTTGATGAGGACATCAATAACGCCCAAATAAGGCAACGTATTTTCACAGAGATCCTTAACCGCTTCACGGGAGGAAAGATCGCATATAACGGTCTCTATTTCAATTTGCGGATTTAATTTGTCCAGCTCATCTTTTAACTCGATCAGACGTTTATGGTGACGGTATCCGTGGAGAATCAGATTCATGCCGAGATCGGCGCAAACAAAGGCCAATTCCGAGCCTATCGCTCCGGACGCTCCGGTAATCAAAGCCCGATGCGTTCTCATTTTCGTACCGCTCCTTAGCAATTCGTTAGCGTGCAAATCTGTCTCCCGGTTAATTTAGTCGCCGATCCGTTCGGATGTTCTCGCTAAATATTAAATAAAATTATATCATGTAGCGGCGGGCGGTAAAAACGCCGGTGAAATTTTTAACAGAGGAAGGCTTATGATTAAGGCTAATAAGTACTACGGTGATTTGGAAAAGAGTTATCTTTTCTCGGAAATAGCAGCGCGGGTGCGTCGCCACAGCGAGGCTAATCCAGAACAGGAAATCCTACGCCTCGGTATAGGAGATGTTACATTGCCGCTCGCTCCCGCGGTTATCGCGGCACTGCATGAGGCGGTCGATGATTTGGCGAGCGCGGAGCGCTTTTATGGCTATGGTCCCGAGCAAGGCTATCCTTTCTTGCGTGAAGTGATCGCCGAAAATGACTACCGCGCCCGCGGTATTGACGTATCAGCCGATGAGATTTTCATCTCCGACGGGGCAAAGAGCGACACCGGCAATTTCGGCGACATTCTGGCCGGCGATTTAACCGTCGCAATTGCCGATCCCGTCTATCCCGTCTATCGCGATACGAACATTATGTTCGGACGTAAAGACAGCATGATCATGCTTCCTTGTACAGCGGAAAATGGGTATACTCCTTCTGTTCCTGATCAGCCCTGTGACCTCATCTACCTTTGCTCTCCCAATAACCCGACCGGAGCGGTAATGAGTCGCGCCGATCTGCGGGATTGGGTAGATTACGCCCTGGCCAATCAGAGCCTGATTCTCTTTGATGCCGCCTATGAGAGTTTTATTTCGGATGCGGATTTAGTCAAAAGCATCTTTGAGATACCGGGTGCCGAACATTGCGCCGTTGAATTCCGCAGTTTCTCCAAGAGCGCCGGCTTCACGGGCTTGCGTTGCGCCTATACGATAATCAAGAAGATAACCCTGATCAATGACGGTAACGGCAAGATGGTTCCGCTACACGATCTTTGGCTCAGACGCCAGACGACCAGATTTAACGGCGCTTCCTATCTGAGTCAGCGGGCCGCAGCGGCGGTTTATACTCCTGAAGGGAAAAAGGAAGCTACGGCCGCTATTCAGTACTATAAACGCAATGCCGAGCACATTCGTAGCACATTATCGAATCTGGGTATGGCGGTTACCGGCGGCGACAACTCTCCCTATGTCTGGGCACGTATACCTGAAGGTTATACTTCCTGGGAATACTTTGACTATCTGCTGAAAAACTTCGGCATTGTGGTCACACCGGGAAGCGGCTTCGGCAGTTGCGGTGAGGGTTATGTGCGTTTCAGCGCTTTCGGTGCCTGGGAAACCTGCCGAAAGGCGATGGCTCTGATCAGTAAAAGCCGAGATCAGTAGCCTAAATAATGCCTCATCTCCCAATCGGTAATCTGTGCCGAATATTCCTCCCACTCGTGTAGCTTAGCTTCAACATATTTCGTGCAGAGATGGGAGCCGAGCGTCTCCGTTAAGAGATGATCTGCCATCAAAGCTTCGACTGCCTCGTATAGATTGCGGGGCAGTCTCTTTATACCCATAGCCTCACGCTCTTCATCGCTGAGCTCGTAAATGTTCAAATTAATCGGCTCGGGCAGGGGCAAATCTCGTTCTATGCCGTCAAATCCGGCCGCCAGACACAGAGCCAAAGCCAGATAGGGGTTTGCCGAGGGATCCGGCGAGCGCAACTCTATCCGGGCATTATCGCGATTGACCGTGGGAATCCGTATCAGAGGGCTACGGTTCCGCACCGACCAGGCGATGTAGCAGGGCGCCTCAAAGCCGGGAACAAAACGCTTGTACGAGTTGACCAGCGGGTTAAGGATCGCCGTCAGGCCGGGAGCGTGAGCCAGAATACCCGCCATGAATTTGCGTGCCACCGCGCTCAAGCGGATTTCATCGTCTTCGTCGTAGAAGATATTTCTTCCCTCTTTATCGTCGAGCGAGATATTCAAATGCATTCCCGAACCGGCCTGTCCGGCAAAGGGCTTGGGAATAAAGCTGGAAATAAGGCCGTTGCGTTTTGCGCAGACCTGGAGCACATACTTAAATGTCATGACCTGGTCGGCAGAGATAAGAGCATTGGCATATTTAAAATCAATCTCATGTTGCGCCGGCGCGACCTCGTGATGAGCCGCCTCGACTTCAAAACCCATATCCTCCAAGGCGATTACCATTTCATGTCGCGCATCCTCACCCAGATCGACCGGTCCCAAATCAAAATAACCGCCTCCGTCATAAGATATATTCGTCGGTTGTCCCTTCGAATCCAGCATGAAGAGGAAAAACTCCATCTCGGGACCAACCTGAGAAACATAACCCAGGCTCTCGCCATGCGCCAGAACCCGTCGCAGTATCTGGCGCGGATCTCCCAAAAACGGATTTCCCTCCACGTCGTAAATGTCACAGATGAAGCGCGCTGAATTACCCGAATCATTTTGCCAGGGAAAGATCGCAAAGGTCGCTAGGTCGGGATGTAGGAACATGTCCGATTCTTCGATCCGGACAAAGCCCTCTATCGAAGACCCGTCGAACATCATCTGGTTTCGAAGAGCCTTTTGCAATTGCGAAGGTGTAATGACGATATTCTTGAGTTTTCCAAACATATCGGTGAACTGCATACGGATAAAACGTACATTCTTTTCCGCCACAATTTTTTCAATCTCTGCAGGTGAATAGTCCTTACGCTTATTTATTTCTCTCATATGTATCCTTTAACTCTCTTCGTTAAGTTTTCTCCGTTGAACTTGTTTCTACGGCTCGGCCACCGCACTAACCTATTAGGGCGACCTGCCGACTCGGTTCATTTTAATCGATGGCGCTTTCCTTATCAACCGACAAACGCCGCTGTCGACGAATCTTTTTAAGCTGATATATTTCTACATCCTCTTTAAAAGCCGTCAAAGGCGCCGCCTCCGACCCGACTTGCCACGGCAGAGGATCAAAACACATTAAATGCAGCGGTTCATATTTATGACGTAAATAGGCAGCCTGCTTGCGGTGCACATTGACGAATAACGAATTAAATAAGGATTCCCGCTCACTTACCTTCTGAATGATTTCCGATCTGACTTCTCTCATTCGTCTTCTGTTAGGCAACTTTCGCTCACGATGCCTGACTCGGACAATAATTTTGCTCGGGTCACTGTGGAGCGGCAATTCCCTTTTTCCAAAGTCGGGGAAGAATAATTGTGACACGGTGCCGAAAAAGATACAGCGTCCGTCAATTGATAAGATAGGCGTCTGATTGTCGATGAGCCTACGGGTTCGGCCGAAAATCTTACCGCCCATAAGATACCAGAGCAGGGCTGCTCCCTCGCCCGTAGCCAGAACCGGGATTTTTGTTTTGCGGAAGAAAGCGAGCTTTTCCGCCCAGGAAGAAGATGCCTTCGCCAGATCCGGAGGTGAAAACCCGCCGCTACTGATGACAATTCCATCCGGATCATAGGTAGCGATACGACTTAATTCGCTTAATCCGGGTAAAGAAACAACCTCAAATCCCAATTTTATAAGACTGACAATTAAATCTTCCGTTGCGCCGAAATCCAGAAGAACAATGAGTGGAGCAGCTTCCCTGCGTGGTCTGTAATGGCAGACTTTCGTTCGCGTCAAAGGAAAAATATTAGCTAACCCGAGCGGATTCCAGGCCTGCAATCGCCGCTCTAGGTACGCCCTATAGGTAAAATGCAGTTCGCTGCTAAGCGTTGAAGTAAACGTATAATAGATTGTCCCGTCCGGCGCGGTAATTGGGACATCCTCATCAGTGGAATATCTGATTTCGACATCATGACAGACAAAGGCGGCCTTGGTTTCTTTATGGAAACATAAGTAGCGGAGCAACTCATAGGTATCAATTCCGTATATTCCTATAACGTTATTCCTTTTTAACCACTCGTCCAGTTCCGGAAATCGCGGCGAATTCACATTCAAATTATCAAGTACTACAGCACCAGCATAAATTCGCCGCTTAAATAAAGTACTGAGATTATCGTCCTCCGTCTCCAGATACAGTGCGGGCATCAACACGCAGGTTTCTAAAGTATTCGGATTAGTCAGGATCCCGAGATTTGCTGCTGCGGTCTCGAAAGGCGAATTAACTACCGTAAATTCGAGACACTTTTCCCGACGTGCTCCGAAATGGAACCCGGAGAAAACGCGATTATGCGGCAGGGCTATGTATCCGTATGTCTGCATGGCTTCTCCCCT
>JAAZIX010000027.1 GCA_012800655.1 Clostridiaceae bacterium
AATTAACGGAGTGGAATTTAAGCGGAATACTTATTGCGGCGAGTTGCGGGCCGGGGATTGCGGTCGCACCGTGACGGTCATGGGCTGGTGCCATCACGCCCGGGATTTGGGCGGGATGCTCTTTATCACCGTGCGTGATCGTAGCGGCGAGGTGCAGTTGTTTGTCAGTGACCGATGCACACCGGAGATACGCGCCACAGCCGCCAGAATCCGCGGCGAATTCGTTCTGGCTGCGACCGGCGAGGTCGTCATGCGCCAGGCCGCCAATCCCGATATGCCGACCGGCGAGGTGGAAATCGCCGTACGGGAGCTGAGAATCATCAGCGAGGCACAGACCCCGCCTTTCTATATCGAAGCCGATTCCGCTGTTAACGAGGAATTGCGCCTGCGGTATCGCTATCTGGATTTGCGCCGCCCGGATATGCAGCAGCGCCTGCGCCTGCGTCACCGAATAACCCAAGCGGTCAACTCTTATTTGGACGAGCAGGGCTTCTGGAATATCGAAACGCCGATGCTAGGAAAGAGCACGCCGGAGGGCGCGCGCGACTATCTCGTACCCAGCCGGGTTTTCCCGGGTTCGTGGTTCGCTCTGCCGCAGTCGCCGCAGCTGTACAAGCAATTGCTGATGGTTTCCGGCGTCGACCGCTATTATCAAATCGCGCGCTGTTTCCGCGATGAGGACTTGCGTGCCGACCGCCAGCCGGAGTTTACTCAGATCGACCTGGAGATGTCGTTTATTGACGAAGCCGACGTTCGGGAAATCACGGAGGGCATGCTGGCCGGTGTGGTCAGGGCGGTTAAAGGCGAGGCGGCCGTGCCTGCCCTGCCTTTCCCGCGTATGAGCTGGCTCGAGGCGATGAACCGTTTCGGTTCGGACAAGCCAGATCTGCGCTTCGGCATGGAAATAATTGACGTCACCGACTGGGCGCGCGCTACCGAATGTCCGCTCTTTCAGCATATATTCGCCGCGGCGGCGGAAGCGCCGCAGCCGCGTCCTGCTCTGATTCCCGAGACGGCGGCAGTCAAAGCGCTGGTCGTTGCCGGCGGGGCGACTATGTCGCGGCGCGAGCTGGATGCTCTCGCTAACGTGGCGCGGACGGCACAGGCCGGAACCCTCGCCTGGCTGATGACTGAAGATCCTCTGCGCGGTTCGATTCACAAGCACATAACCGCGGAGGAGTTCGCGGAATTACGCACACTTACCGGGGCGGCGGACGGCGACCTGATCCTGATGCTCGCCGGAGCCAAAGCGCCTGACGTGCTGACTATTCTCGGTCGACTGCGCAATCAGTTGGCTGCCGATCGCGGTCTGATCAACGAGGATAAGTTGATTTTCCTCTGGATAACTGATTTCCCGCTGTTGGAATATGATGAAGATGAGAACCGCTGGTCGGCAGCCCATCATCCGTTCACCTCGCCGCAAAGCGCCGATCTCGATCGAATGGAAACGGAGCCCGGAATGGTGCGCGCCCGCGCCTATGACGTTGTGTTGAACGGGGTCGAACTCGGCGGCGGCAGTATTCGTATACACGATCCGCAAGTACAGATGCGGATGTTCAGGCGCCTGGGCTTCACGGAGGAGCAGGCCGAGAAAAACTTCGGCTTCCTCATGAGTGCTTTCCGCTATGGTGTGCCGCCTCACGGCGGTATCGCGCTGGGACTGGATCGTCTGGTGATGCTGATGACCGGTTCAAGCAGCCTGCGCGAAGTCATCGCCTTCCCGAAAGTGCAGACCTCAGCTGATCTTATGCAGTCGGCACCGGCACCGGTTCAGCCGAAGCAACTGGTCGAATTGGGGATTGCTACCCAGTCGCCGGAAATAAAGAATCCCGACCGGAAGGAGAGCGGTCATGGCGAGTAAGCGGACCCGCAAACGATTTAAACGCAATACGGATTTGAGTTTGGCACCGGGTGAGAAATCCGCCGTCGAGCAGCAATTTCCGCCGCGAGGGAAGTATAGCGCCGTATATGAAATTCTCGATTGGCTGCGCTATACGCTAATCGCCGTGGTCATTGCTCTGCTCGTAACGATATTTGTTTTCCAGCGCAATCAGGTGGTGGGTTCATCCATGTTGCCGACTCTGATGAATAATGATCAGCTGCTGGTCGAGAAGGTCACGGCCTATTTCGGTATCGTCAAACGCGGCTCGATTGTTACCCTGGACGGTTCCGACCTGGACGGCGTGGATGCGCATGTGAAAAACAGCGGCTTGGTGAAACGGATTATCGCTTTACCCGGTGACGAGCTTGAATTTAAGGACGGAGTGGTTTACCTCAACGGCGAAAGATTGAAAGAGCCCTATTTGCCGCCGGGGACCAAAACCTTTGGACGGGGAGCTAAAGGGCAGTTTAAGATGACGATCCCCGATGACCACTGCTTCGTAATGGGCGATAATCGTCAAAACAGTATGGACAGCCGGGACTTCGGCGCGGTGGAGATAGACAATATCGTCGGGGAAGTTTTGTTCCGAATTTACCCGTTTAATCGAATAGGAATACCGTAGATGCAGGATAAGAGCATTAACAAAAAACAGTCCTCGACCGACGCCGCGGATGCTGATCGCCTGGCCCTGATTCGTAATTTCTCGATTATTGCCCATATCGATCACGGAAAGTCAACGCTGGCGGATCGGATTATCGAGCATACCGGTGCGATTACCAAGCGTGAAATGCAGGCACAGATTCTGGACAGTATGGATCTGGAGCGCGAGCGGGGGATTACGATCAAGGCGACGGCCGTACGGATGAATTATCGTGCCAAAGACGGGCGGGTCTATACGTTTAATCTGATTGATACGCCGGGGCATGTCGACTTTAATTACGAGGTTTCACGTAGTTTAGCGGCCTGTGACGGGGCGGTTTTGGTCGTCGATGCCGCGCAGGGGATCGAGGCGCAAACGCTGGCCAATGTCTACCTGGCGTTGGAGGCCGACCTGGAGATTTTGCCGGTGATCAACAAAATCGATCTGCCGGCTGCCCAGCCCGATGTCGTGGCCAAGGAAATTGAGGATGTGATCGGTCTCGATGCGAGCGATGTACCGCTGATTTCGGCACGCAACGATATCAATATCGTCGAAGTTTTGGAGCAGATCGTGACGAAGCTGCCGCCGCCGGTCGGAAATACGACCGGACGGTTGCGGGCGCTGATTTTCGATTCGCAGTACGATACTTACCGCGGCGTGATTGTCCATGTGCGACTGCGTGACGGCGTGCTTAAACTCGGCGATGAAATCCTCCTGATGCACAGCGGGGAGACGTATACGGTCTCGGAACTGGGCTACTTCACGCCGGGCGCGCTGCTACCGGCCGAAGAACTCAGGGCCGGCGATGTTGGCTATGTCGTGGCGGCTATCAAAGATGTGCGTGATGTCGAGATCGGCGATACGCTGACTACGGCGGAAGATCCTGCGACCGAGCCGCTACCGGGCTATCGTCCGGTTCAGCAGATGGTGTTCTGCGGGCTTTATCCGAGCGACAATGCCGACTACATCGAACTGCGCGATTCGCTGGAGAAATTACAGCTTAACGACGCTGCCCTTTCATTTGAGCCCGAGAACTCGGCGGCGCTAGGCTTTGGCTTCCGTTGCGGCTTTCTGGGGCTGCTGCACTATGAGATTGTTATAGAGCGCCTGGAACGCGAGTTCGATCTGACTTTGGTGGCGACGGCGCCCTCGGTAGTCTATCGTGTCACCGGAACGGACGGCAACGTAATAATGGTTGATAATCCGACCAATCTGCCGCCGCCGACTCTGATTCAGTACATGGAGGAACCGATTGTCCGGGCTAATGTCATGACGCCGCGCGAGTTCACGGGCAATGTCATGGAGCTTTGTCAGAGCCGCCGCGGCACCTATATCAATATGGACTATATCGACGCCAACCGTGTCAATATGCACTATGAGATGCCGCTGAACGAGATCATCTCCGACTTTTTCGACACACTCAAATCCCGCACCCGCGGCTATGCTTCGCTGGACTATGAGTTCCTCAGGTATGAGCGCGCGGATCTTGTCAAGCTGGATATCCTTCTAAACGGGGAAATAGTCGACGCTCTTTCGTTTATCGTCCATCGCGACAAAGCCTATCAGCGGGGACGGCGTATTGCCGAGAAACTCAAGGACGTGATTCCGCGGCAAATGTTCGAGATTCCGATTCAGGCCAGCATCGGCGGCAAGGTGATTGCCCGTGAGACGGTACGTGCATTCCGCAAGGACGTGCTGGCAAAGTGCTACGGCGGCGATATTACCCGCAAGAAGAAGCTGCTGGAAAAGCAGCGTGAGGGCAAACGTCGGATGCGTCAGGTGGGGAGTGTTGAACTGCCGGCCGATGCCTTTATGAGCGTATTGAGATTGGACGAGTAAAATGAAAAGGGCTGCGAACAATGTAGGAGATAAAGGACGGGGCCTAAACGGCTTTGGAAAGCAGAACCAGTACGGTATCGGTTTCATTGTTCGGGCGGCGATGGTTGCCGCGCTCTATGTACTGGTGACATGGATGCTGGCGCCGGTTTCCTTTGGCGGCCCGTTGCAGTTCCGTCTCGCCGAGAGTCTTATGGTATTGCCGGCTCTGCTGGTCGAGGCGCTTCCGGGTCTCTTCATCGGCTGTCTGCTGGCGAACATTCTCAACCCCGGCAATCTCGGTCCGGCGGATATTATTCTCGGCAGCTTTGCGACGCTGATCGCATCGGTTTGGACGTTCTATCTGGGCAAGTCATCCCGGGAGAAAATGGCGCGTCTCAGCCCCGAGCGCAGTCTGCGGAATATTATTTTCCGGAGTCGTGCCTGGCTGTTGCCGCTACCGGCGATTATTCTCAACGGCATAATTGTCGGGACATATTTGCCATTTCTGCTCAATCCCGGGCAAATCATCACCTGGCGGCTCATCCTGGTTAGTATAGGCGGAATCATGCTCAGTGAGGCGGCGGTTATATACATTTTCGGCATACCTCTCTATGTCGGACTATATCGGGCGGGCATTTGCGAGCGCCCGGATCGCAGTCCGACGGTGTGGTAGGCGGACGGAATAGGGAGAAAGGCGGTCGGATATGGAACAGTATTTTTCCTCTGATCCCTCCAGCGAAAGTCATCAGCTGGAAGTAAAGTTCAGCTTCGGCGAACGCGACTATACGCTACGCAGTGACAGAGGCGTATTTGCCAAACGCAGGCTGGACAAAGGCTCGGAACTCCTTCTGCAGACGATTATCGCAACTTGGAGCGCCGACCGCACAGCTCTGCGCGGTGTCTGGGCAGCACAGCGCCGCCATCGCTTTGTTATTGATCTCGGCTGCGGCTACGGTCCGCTCGGCATTGTTTTGGCCGATCATTTTGACAAATTGCGGGTTCTCATGTGTGATATCAATTCCCGGGCGGTAGACCTAGCCGACGGCAATATGCGCCGTGTCGGCTTACGCTACTGCTCCGTGGTACAATCGGACGGCATCCCGCCCGAAACGACGGCCCCGGCGGCGGTGGTTACCAATCCGCCGATCCGTGCCGGCAAAGAAACGGTTCATCGTCTCCTGTCCGAAGCGGCCTGGGCCTTGCAACCCGGAGGCGAACTTTGGCTGGTCGTCCGGCGCAAGCAGGGCGCGGATTCGCTGAAGAAATGGCTGACCGAGCTGTTTACGCGCGGTGAATTACCTGAGCAGACATTGCGGGAGAACGAACTTTCACCCTTGCTGGTGCCGGCGCGAGTCGACACCGTGGCGCGCAGCGGCGGCTTCCATGTTATCCGTGCCGTGCGCGGTCATAATCTGTAACGGAGCTACTCATGAATATATCCGCGACAAAAACCGCTTCCCGTCGGTTCTATGCGGTCGTCGGGCTCATTCTGGCACTTTGCCTGTTGCTCTCCTGTGGCACGGCTTGTGCCCGCCCCGATACGGCGGACAGATATGTCGGCGCGGAAGATTACATGGCTCCGATTGTTCTGCTGTCGGTTGTCGAATATGATGAATACGGAGAGGGCGTGATCTGTCGGGAAATAACCGACTTTTCCTCCTGGCTGAGTCGCATACGTCTTCCGGTGCTCGTTGCTTATCTGCCCTGGGAGGGCGATCAGGGGGCGGAAATCATACCGATCCTGGAGGACAGAACGCTGCTCTTTGAGGACCGTGCCTGTTTTGTCATTGTCCGGGAAGACATTGATGATGAAATACTGGAAAATATGCTACGTCCGCCCTCCCAATCTCTAATTTTGATTCACAATACTTTTGAGATCGCCCGAAAGGATGAAATCACCGCGGAGGATGCGCGTACCATGCTCATCATTCTCGAAGAATATATCCGCTCTGAAAGTGGAAAAGCCTCGGAATAGGAGATTCGCCATGGCACAGATATTTCTAACCACGCTCGGTCAGGACAGTCACCGCTTCGAAACATCCGCCGCTCCCGACCCGCAGCACACCATCCGCCTGGGCGGCCAGGAA
>JAAZIX010000028.1 GCA_012800655.1 Clostridiaceae bacterium
ACAATTTCTCTTCTTGTTGACATTGTCACTGCCATCTTTCTAACCTCCTCTAGGGAGGATTTTGGACGGCATTTATATTTTTGGCTACGACTTCCGTTTCAACGGCATTTTTTACTGGGCGACGCGCCGTCTTGTCGACGCTTGGCAAATCCGTTAATATGCACACAGCTAAATGAGCTGGGGAGGGGCGGCTTGTTCAGATGAAATTCTTTGCGAATTTACCGCGTAATACACAGATACAATTGAAGCTCGAGCCGTTTAACTCGCTTCTTAATACTACGGTGTTGTTCTATATACCGCTCCTGATGAAAGGAGTCGGACTTGCCGAGAGTGAGATCGGTCTGATCGGCTCAATCAGTATGGTTATCGGCGTGCTTTCGCAGCTAATTGCGCCGCTGGTTGTGGATGTCCTGGGCAGGCGCAAAGCACTTGTTCTGGGAACCTATCTCAGTTGGGTTTTGCCGATGATAATTTGGTCTTTTGCGGCCGGCTTTATGGGCTTTTTGATTGCAAATATGTTCAATAACATGGTGCGCATCTGTTCGCTGGCCTACTACTGCTACAATACGGAGGATGTGGACGATGCCTACAAGCCCGCCGTTTTCAGTTATCTTTCGCTACTCGGTCACGGGAGCGGCGTTATGGCACTGGTCATGGTTCCTCTGGTCGGGCATTTCGGCATGATACCTACGGTGCGCGTCCTGGCGGCGCTGTCGGCCGTAGTGATCGGCATTGTTTCAACAGTCAGATTTTTGCGAATGACGGAGACCTCGGTCGGGCTGGAGGCGATTGCCGCAGCTCGCGCCGGACGGCGATACCGCTTGGAAATCCTGCCTTCATTACGTGTTCTGCTCACCGATCGCTCGCTACGCCTGCTCATGCTGGCTGAAATCTTGTGGAACTTCTCCGCGGCTATGAACGCATTTATGATAATTTATTTGCGGGATCGGCTCGGCTTCTCGGCAAGTATGATCGGCTTTTTGCCGGCTGTCAGTGCCGCGGTCGGACTTATGACGTTTTTTGTGACCAATCGGGTTCGTCTTAAGGGAAGCAGCGGTCTTCTCCTCGGGGCGCTTAGTTCGGCGCTCGCCTTGGTTTTGCTTTACTTAATTCCGCCGGGCAATGTAGCCGCCGTGATTGTTTTCTATGCGCTCCATACGCTCAGCCTGTATGTATTTGGTTCCGCCCACGGCCCGCTATTCAATATTTCCGTCCACCAAGCAAATAAAACACGCATATTTTCCGTCGATCAGCTGGCGGTGCTGACGGCGATTATTCCGGCTTCGTATCTCAGCGGTTATCTCTATGAAATAGATCCGTTGCTTGTTTTCTATGTGCGTATCGGGCTGTTGGCCATGTGTGTGCTGGTGGTGGTATTGTTTATTCTTGAGCAAAGGCGGCTGCTCCTCAGCTCGGTTCGTTCCTAAAATCGGGCGTCAGTAGTGAATTCGGCTGTGATCGGAGCACGGCCTAAGACTCAGCGTCGGTTGTCTCTGTACCGTTCAACGGAGTGAAGATATCATCTTCGGCGTAGATATATTCCACCTGATTCTGTTGCAGAACCTCAATCCACTCATCGTCGAGTTCTTTATTTGTGACCAGGTAGTCGATGTACGACCACGGAGCGATCAGGGTCGAGGCGCGCAGATCGAACTTACCGTCGTCCATCAGGAGGAAGACTTCGCGGGAATTGCGGATACAGCGCTGAATCAGTTCGGCATTGTATTCGTTGATTTCAAAAACACCCCGCTCTTTGGAGAGGGCTCGGCACGAGAAAAAGAGCTTGTCGATTTCGTAGCGGTCGAAGAGTTCGCTCGCCTGCGGTCCGATGAAGGCCATCTGTTCGATAAGCAGGGTGCCCCCGGAGGAAATAAGAGTGAAGTCTTTGTTGTTCCGGGCCAGTGTGATCAACAGTTCGGGACTGTTGGTCAGGACGGTTAAGTTGCAGAAGGGGCGGAGTAGTTCCGTCATCTGCATCACCGTCGTTGACATGAGCATGGTCAGTGTGTCGCCGTCTTTTATATGTCGAGCCGCCGCCCGTGCGACCAGCCGCTTACCGGGCTGATTCTCGCTTTCACGTACAAAGAGCGGAATTGTGGGCAGGGATTCGTTAATGATGGCGCCGCCGTGAATTCGTTTCAGGAATCCGGCGGCTTCCAGACTCTCCAGGTCGCGCCGGATTGTCACCTCGGCGACATCGAACAAACGGCTCAGCTCGGTGACGGAAACATTCCCGTCGCGATAGAGCAGATTCGTGATTTGCTTGCGCCGTTCTTCTCCCAGCATATGTCCTCCGAATGTTCGATAATGATCGTATTTGTTCTTGTTGTCCAGTGTAACACGCCCAGAGCGACAAATCCAGTCTCCTGTTAGGCAAAGGATTTATTGTGCGGAAAATTTTCCCAAAGCCGGAGGACCGGGTCATTTTTGCGTAATCTTGTGTGAACTTGTGAAAAAGGGCTTGAGTTGGAAGTGTTTTTATTTATAATTGAAGCCGAGGAGTTTAATCATCTAAAGATCGACTCTGTGCGGCCGGCATATGGTCGTACTCATAGTGAATGCAGAGAAGAGAGGCGGAGGCATCTTATGAAATGGTTAGGAATTGATTTGGGAACGACTTATCTCAAGGCGGCGCTGTTTGATGAGCGTTTACAGCGTTTGCGGGTCAAGCGTCTGCCGGTTAACTATCAACGTTCGCCGGGTCGGGCGACCTTTTCCGCGACGGAGTTTGCCCGGAGTTTGGCTGAATTGCTGCACGAGTTCGACACCGATGATATAGGTGCAATCGGTCTGACCGGTCAGGCCGAAACGATGGTCGTATTGGATGCGGCAATGCAGCCGATATCTCCTTTTTACTCTTGGATGGATTCCCGTGCCGTGCTTGAGACCGAGGAGCTTAAGCGACATTTTGGTGTTTCGGAGATCATTGCTCAGCGCGGTTCGCTCGAGGTCGATGCATCGGAACCCGCTCCCAAGGTACTCTATCTCCAAAGGCATGAGCCGGAGATGATGAGACGGGCAGACCGCATATTGATGATAAAAGACTATGTTACCTATCTTCTTACCGGAGAGATTTGCACGGAAAAATCGATTGCTTATTTTACGGGCTATTATGCTTCGGGGCGAGAAGAGTTTTGGGCGGAAATGCTGGACTACATCGGCTTGCGCCCGGAGCAGTTACCGCAAATAGTCGAGCCCGGGGTCTCTGCGGGGGTGACAACCCCACAAGCTGCCGAACAATTCGGGATTCCGGCGGGCATACCGGTCAGTGTCGGAGCTCTGGACCATTTTGCCGGCATGATCGGTTCCGGCAATCTGGAGCCGGGAACGGTGACCGAGTCCACCGGCACGGTGATGACAATGGCTTCTTTTGCGCGTACAGGGCGCTTTGCCGATGATACGACACAGCGGTCCGCACAGCCGCATTATCTGCTCGACAGCAAAGCGTCGGGTGATGTTTTCCTAACCTGCTATTACGGACCAATGCCTGATACGCGGGTGTTTATGCCCGTCATTACGAGCGGCGGCGCATCTTTGGAGTGGTATCGTGATGCCTTTCTGCCGGGGCAATCCTTTGCGGATATAGATGACGTTTGTCTGGAAAGGGAGAGCTCCGGGCTGGCTTTTCTGCCCTACCT
>JAAZIX010000029.1 GCA_012800655.1 Clostridiaceae bacterium
CAAGCAGCTTGCAACTCTGCAATCATGCTTTCCGGAGCCAGAAAACGGCTGTGATTGCAGTCTACGATGGACGAAATGCGCGCTTCTGCCGCCATCTCACAAAGCCGGGCGAAAGAGTAGATGTCATTCAATTCCGCTTTCACACATTGAATCATCCACAGACCCATAATGTTCTTAAGGTACCGGAAGCGGTAGTCCACGCCGCCCTCGTTGGTGAAGTTGTCCGCGGCACTCTCGGGAGTACAGTCGGGCGCGGCGCGCTCTACGCCCATCAGTGACCAGGTACCCGAGCTGATATATAAGATATCCTCCACGGTGGACGGCACCGCCGCCACAGCGGAGCCTGTATCGTGAGTGGCCGGCAGAACCACCTTGCAGTCATAACCCACCCGAGCGGCAATCTCAGGTAGCAACCCGCCCAATGTCGTGCCCGGAATGACGATGGGCAGGAAAATTCGGCGCGGATAACCGCAGCGGTCGATGATATCCCAGTCCCAATCCTTCGCTTGTGCATTCACCAGACCGGTGGTCGTGGCGTTGGTATATTCGGTTCTGCTCACGCCGCACAGCAGATAATGCAGATAATCCGGTATCAGCAGCAACTTTTCCGCCCTCCCCAACCGGTCATCCGCCTTCAATTGAAATATTGTGTTGAAGGACAGTTTTTGGATGCCGGTACGGGCATAGAGCTCGCTCTTGGGCACACGGTTGTAGACTGATCTATCCACCCCGTCAGTGCGGCTATCACGGTAACCGACGGCATGACCGATTCGTTTGTCGTCACGATCCAGCAGTACGTAATCCAGCCCCCAGGTATCGATGCCCACGCTGACCGGGATTTTGCATAGTGTGGCACACTTTTTCATACCAGCCAGAATTTCTTCGAACAAACGGTCTACGTCCCAGCATAGGTAACCATCTCTTTCAGTAAGACCGTTGGGAAAACGGTGGATCTCTTGGCATCGGATCTTTCCGTTCTCCATCCGGCCCAAAATATGCCGCCCGCTGGAGGCGCCGATGTCAATGGCCAGATAGTATCGCATGTTCTCACCCCATTCCGTTTTACGGGCGCCACACATCAGGCGCTCCTTGTTCTCAGACAGCTCCCCTCACTCTCAGACAGCTATCCTCGCTATCAGACAGCGCTCCTTGCTATCAGACAGAGCTCCTCGCTATCAGACAGCTTAATAATAAAAAGAAAATCTTCAAAAGACAAGGCGATATGCGTTTTGCTACATTAGCGCCGTTTTCCATTTTCCGTTGCACCTGTTCATGCAATCGGTACGGAAAATTATTATCATGATAATTGCTCTGAGGCATAAAACACAAGGAGGTTATTCTTATGAAAAAGTTTTTAATCTACACGATGGAAGGTAAAAAGATGTGCTTTCTGCACGCGCTCATGAATGCGAAACAGCTGAAGGAAGCCGGCCACGAAGTAAAAATCGTTATGGAGGGCATGTCGTGCGTACTCCCCAAGGAATTGGAAGAAGACAAGAATCCGATGTATCTTGCGCTCAAGAATGACGGAACAATTGCGGGCGTCTGCCTCGGCTGTTCGAGAACTCTCGGCGTGTACGAAGACAACGAGAGAGCGGGACTCACCTTCCTCGGCGATATGTACAATCATGCGGGAGTCCTTGACTACGTCAATGACGGATATGAAGTCCTCATCTTCTAAGCACTAAACGCACTGCACAATGCTGTGCAATAATGTAAAAGAACGCAGTGAGCTGAACCCGCCACTGCGTTCTTTCTTTTCCGTTAAATTATTTGCCGAATACTAGTTTTTAACTTCGGTAACTTTCGGCTTAACTAAGCCCTGCTTCTTGGCATAATACTGCGTAAAGAGTGGCGTGATGATGCTCGTAATAACGACGCCGAAAGCGATTTGGGCGGTGGCAACACTCGCGTATGCCGCCAGCTCCGGCGCGGAGAAGGCGATGATGCTGGGGATGGAGATACTGAGGCCGGCAATGGAGCTTATACCCAGTGTGGAAATACCGCTCTCCTTGAGGATGTACTTCTCGACGACAAAGATGACCGGTACCATGAGGACGTAGAAGATGATGGAAAGCACGACACCTCCCACTCCTCCGTCCCTGACCGCATCAATTAGGTTAATGCTGGCGCCGAAGGACCAGCCCATGAAGGGCGTCAGCGGTCCAACCATTCCGCTGAACATCTTTCCCAGATCTCGGTCCAGGTTTCCGATGAGAAGTCCCAAGAGGATGGGAATCAACACGGCGAGAATCGGCATCCAGTCGAAAGAACTGCCGCGGATGACGCTGAACACGAAGACGGGGAACGCCGGAACACAGAGCAGCCCGGCCAGACCGAAAGCACCTTTATCTTCTTCACTGCCGTATTCACTGACCATTGCCAGATATATGGACGGGTTAAGGGAGCAAATAGCAACCGTAAAGCCGAGTGCGGAAATGCTGAATATGCCCGCATTTATCCCCGGCATTCCGAAAATCGTCATGAAGAGCGCGGCCAGACCCAGGCAGAGCAGAATTTTGACGAGAAGCAACACGCCCTGCTTTTTCAGGACCTTGCCCAAGCTTTTGAGATCCAGCATCGCGGCTGAGCAGAAACAGACGAGTCCTACGACGTAGCCCGTGCCTTTGGCTGTCAACAGCGCTTCCGTGAGGCCGCCGAACTGTCCCAGAAAGCCGGGTGCGAAAGTATTGACGAGGGCGGAAATGAGCATGGGAATCAGGAGCAAACCGCCGGGAATCTTTCTCATGAATTTAAGCATATTTTTTTCCTCTCCATAATTTTATTTTGATCGAATGCGCACATCGCTTCGATCTTATTTAGCGGAAGCTTTCCGGGCCGTCGGCACCTCAATTTCTCCCTTTATGATTTTCTGTTCCAGGTCGTCGATCTCATCTTGTATCGCCTGGGGAACCATTTCTTTATAAAAGTCATTCTTTGACAACGAAACACCGCCCTCCGCCAGGCCGAGGGTCTTTGTCTCGCCGGTGATGACTTCACGCTTCGTATAATTGTCGACAGCTTGGAAAAGCACATTCCCGATGTCCTTGGTCGCCGAGGTGAGTATATGTTTGGCCAGATCCGCCTTGCCTTCCGCCATGAATAGTGAATACTGGTCGGCATCGACACCGATCATCATGCGGTCATTTTCGGCCACAACGTCCAAAACGCCGAGGTTTACGGCTCCGGCAGCGGCGAAGATAATATCCACGCCGTCATCAATCATGGCTTTGGCTATTTCCTTCCCCTTCTCCGGGTCATTAAAGGTGCCGGCATACTCCAGGTAGCTCTGAATATCTGGATTCTTATGTTTGGCACCGGCCTCAAAGCCCACGGCAAAGTCGTTGATATTTGTATTGTTCACGCCGCCGACGAAGCCGATCTTCCCCGTCTCGCTCATGGAAGCGGCCAGATAGCCGGCAAGATACGACACCTCGTTTGCGCGAAAGACAATGCAGTAGATGTTTTTTAAGTCCCCCTTAGTCCAATCGACCTCTCCGTCATACATGAGGAATTTAACGTCGGGGTAATCGGCGGCATGTTGCTCCAGGGTTTCCTTCATCATGGACGATGTCATGATAACATGGTTGTACCCCTTGGCCGCATCCATGAAAGCCTTCTCAAAGTTTTCCGCTTTGTTGTCGTGCTCTAGGATGGTCAAGTTGGTTCCGTGCTTTTGTACGGAAACATTCAGTCCGATCACCGCACTGTCGTTAAATCCCTTATCTCCGCGGTTGGCGATGATCAACGCGACATTGGGACTGTCCCCAACGTAAGTGATCTTACCGGTACACGCGGTCAGGAGCAGAGTCATTACAATCAGTAAAATAACCGCAACTTTCTTCATAAGCGCTCTCTGCCTTTCAGGATAGTAAACCCAACAGTGGATTGTGCTCAGTTTATCAGGAATGTCCTGGGTAGTCCATAGGCGTTTTTTCTGTTTGCTTTGAACACCCAAAGCATTTTACAATACGGCTGGAAGTCATAGTCACTATGATTATTTACCGCCCAAACAGTATAAAGATAGACTGAAGGGGAAAATAGCAAACGATGGAAGTTAAGCGGTTTACCGTACCATTAGATTCGTCCACGTCGACAACGCTCACCTCGCTCTGGGGAGACATATTCGGGGGCGGATATGACCCTTTGCCAGGCCTGTATGCGGGCGAGGAAATCCATTGCAACGATGACACGATTTTTGCCTGCATAGAAGGGAGCAGTATCATCGGAACCCTGCACATGACTATTTCGCGCAAGACCCCGTCGCTGGCAGGCTTCGGTGAAGTGGCGACCCTGCCCGAATACCGAGGAAGGGGTATCGCGACCTCCCTACTGGATGTCGCCATCGGATGTTTTGAGTCGAAGGACGGTCGGGCGTTGTTTCTCGGAAGCGGGAACCCCGCCGCTCAGCGGGTTTATGAGCGCGTGGGTTTCCTCCGGCTACAAAACTCCAACATTTTTGCAAGAATCCTTTCCGATATGCCGGCTGACGACTTCTATTCGGAGTATTTTGAACCATGCGGAGCCGGTGAGGTTCTTGCGGGCAGCCCGAGCGAGCGGATTGATATGATTCCGTTGCTGGCATTTCCCAGCCCGTCCCCTATCTTGGACTGCAATCTGAATCTGTTTTCAACCACATACACCCATCAGCCCTCCTGCATGGGTCTCTATCCCAAATACGAGTCCTTGCGGCAAAGAGGGGGAGAGTTCTTCGCTCTTAGAAATGATAAAGGCCGGCTCGTCGGACTGGCGACGGCGGTAATGGTTGATGACGCCTGTTGGATGGACGGCTTCACGCATCCTTCCTTTTCGGACGGTCTTCCCACGCTGCTAAGGGCCGCCATGGACTGGGGCACCGGCAAAACCGTTCGCTACAGGACAAAGTTCCCCGTCGATGACTCATTCAAACAGACCGTATTTTCGCAGTTGGGATTCCGGCCAATTTCCGCCGATATACTCGAGTGGTGCTCCGAATATTTTTGCGCAGGCCGATGATGTGGCAGAGCGAAGCGTCTGCGTTCTTCTCGCCGCTGTTGACAACGCATCCGCCGAACTGCTTCCCATCGAAAGTGGCAAGACAATTTATACATGGTGCCTGATCATTTTTTCACTGGAGATAAAGCCGTTTTATCGTTAGCGCGGCTAAAAAAGCCTCCATACTCTTGTTTCTGCACGAGCCAACATGGTTGATCCGGGTCTGTTCTTCAAGTCGGGCTATTATCCCTTCCCGTTTCCGGAGGACATCCGGCATTATGTATAATTTCTGCAGGGCTAACAACAGAAACTGCAAGTCCAAATGCCCCGGCCATTGGTAGACTTGTTTTGAAATTGCTACGGCAAAAAAGGAGAAGATGTCATGAAAGAAGCTATGAGGATTTTGGTTGTCGCCGGTCATCCGGCAGATATGTTCGACCATTGCGGTGGAACGTTGTTCCACCATATCGAACAGGGGGATAGTGTCGTCTGTATTTCGCTAACGCAGGGACTGCGAATCCACGATGAGGTTGTATCGGATCTGTTTCGCCACAATCTCAAGGATTATACCGAGGAACAGATTGCCGAAATATTGGTGCAACGGCAGAAAGTTAAGTACCAGGAGGTAGTTTCCGCCTGCGCTTTATTTGGTATTAATGATGTAAGGTTTTTGGATTATGACGATGAAATTCTGACTGTCAATCCCGAAATGATTTCCAAATTAGCCAGGGTTATCCGTGAGGTGAAACCGGATCTGGTTATTACACATTGGCCATACCAGGCCAATCACTTCAGCAATCATCATGCCGTTACCGGGCAACTCACCTTGTCCGCGATAACGGCAGCCGGCGGTGTCGATTTCAAGGATCCAGAAGGTGGTGCCTGGCGTATCGCACAGCTTGCATATATGCTGTGTCCCGCCGATACCACAGCCACTTGCATGAGTCACGTAGGGAAAAACGCATACATCAATTACTATGTGGATGTTACCGATGTAATCGACAAAAAGATCAGGGCCATTCATATGATGAAGAGCCAGAAGTATGATATCGAAGGTTATGCCCATAAAACGACTGAAACATGGAACGGTCATTACGGAGGGCGAGTGCGTCTCCCCTATGCGGAAGGCTTCGCTATAGAATATCCTGAGGTTGGCAGAACGATTCCCGTATCTGAACGTCGTAGACGGGGCGCCAAGGCTGGCGAACGCGAAGTGCTGGAACGTGCCAGCGGATTGCAAGGAATGAGTGTTAAGTTAGAATAAATGACGACGGGACAAATGCAACTGGTCATCAAGATGACATAATTAGAGTAGAGTGCTTTCGGGAAACAGAGATACCGATTGCAGAGTATGTGAGAAACTATCACGGTGGTATTTCTGTTCGGAGCGGGCGGTACGGAGAGATCTGTGTTGTCTGACTCAAGAGTCGGATTTTTCAGATGATTTGTCCTATAGGTACCCCGGACAACGGTCGAATCCGGGGTGTGCCTATGTGCTGTGTCCGGAGGACATCCGGCATTATGTATGATTTCTGCAGTTATAACAACAGAAACTGCAAGTCCAAACGCCTCGCCCATTGGTAGACTTGTTTTGAAATTGCTACGGCAAAAAAGGAGAAGATGTCATGAAAGAGGCTATGAGGATTTTGGTTATCGCCGGTCATCCGGCAGATATGTTCGATCATTGTGGAGGAACGTTGTTCCACCATATCGAACAGGGAGACAGTGTTGTCTGTGTTTCGCTAACGCAGGGACTGCGAATCCACGATGAGGTTGTATCGGATCTGTTTCGCCACAATCTCAAGGACTATACAGAGGAACAGATTGCCGAAATACTGGTGCAACGGCAGAAAGTTAAGTACCAGGAGGTAATTTCCGCCTGTGCTTTATTCGGTATTGATGATGTAAGATTTTTGGATTATGACGATGAAATTCTGACTGTCAATCCCGAAATGATTTCCAAATTAGCTAGGCTTATCCGTGAGGTGAAACCGGATCTGGTTATTACGCATTGGCCGTACCAAGCAGACACTTTCAGCAATCATCATGCTGTTACCGGGCAGCTCGCCTTGTCCGCGATAACGGCAGCCGGCGGCGTCGACTTCAAGGATCCCGAAGGCGGTGCCTGGCGTATCGCACAGATTGCATATATGCTGTGTCCCTCTGATACCTCAGCTATTTGTATGAGTAATATCGGAAAAACCGCATATATCAATTACTATGTGGATGTTACCGATGTAGTCGACAAGAAAGTCAAGGCCGTTCATATGATGAAGAGCCAGAAGTATGATATCGAAGGTCTTTCCCATAAAGGGGCTGAAACATGGAGCGGTCATTACGGAGGGCGAGTGCGTCTCCCCTATGCGGAAGGCTTCGCTATAGAATATCCTGAGGTCGGCAGAACAATTCCTATATCTGAGCATCGCAGATGGATCGCCAGAGCTGACGAACGTGAACAGTTGGAACATGCTGCCGGATTACAGGGCATGAGCGTTAAGTTAGATTAGAATAGTTTAGGCGACGCTTGCATTTGACAGGCTTTTCCACCGGTGATAAAGTCGTTTTATCGTTAGCGCGACTGAAAAAAGCCGCTTACGATGGGCCTATTACCGAGCTTGAAAAAGTATCTTTCTAAACGAACTTGATCAAGTGAGGGGGCTCTTGCAGACCAAGGATTACCGAGATTGACCTCTAGGATGTTCCCGGTTTATCCCCGAGGTGTTTCTTGTTTAAGAATTAGGTTTGCGGACAAAAAAACGAGGAGAAAGAGGAAAAAACACAATGGAAAAAGCTCTGAGGATTTTGGTTGTCGCCGGTCATCCGGCAGATATGTTCGACCATTGCGGAGGCACGTTGTACCACCACATCGAACAGGGGGACAGTGTCGTCTGTATTTCGATCACGCAGGGACTGCGAATCCACGATGAGGTTGTATCGGATCTGTTCCGTCACAAACTCAAGGATTATACCGAGGAACAGATTGCCGAAATACTGGTGCAACGGCAGAAAGTTAAGTATCAG
>JAAZIX010000030.1 GCA_012800655.1 Clostridiaceae bacterium
CCATGGGTTTAGGTCGCCGGTTTGATCCCGGGAAAGTACGGGAGGGAGATTTGTCGGAAACACATAATGACCCTCTGGCTCGGGTTATGCGTCGCTACCTGCGTCGTTCAGGCATCATTCATCTTCCGGTGGTCTATTCAACGGAAGAACCCGTCGTATTCACGCAATCTGTAAACGACAATGTTCTGGGCAGCTTTTGCAGCGTAACCGGAACCGGAGGGCTTTTCCTGGCGGCGCGGGTCATTCGAGATCTAGTTGATACGGATAAAGACGGGTGGGAGAAGAAATAGTGCTATAATGAGCCATATAGACAACAAATGAGAGGTGCTGTATGTCTGCTGAAAAAGAGGCTATACGCCAGTTCGATATCTGGCGTACCGATCCTTACTTTGATGAAGAAACCCGAGAAGAATTGAATGCGTTAGTCGACCGACCGGAGGAAATCCTATCTCGATTCGGCAGCCGACTGAGCTTCGGCACGGCCGGTCTACGTGGGGTAATGGCAGCCGGTCTGAATCGTATGAATAAGTATACGGTGATATTGGCTTCCGCCGCCGTCGGCGAATGGCTGCTTTCGACGCCTTTACCGGCTGGACAGGATCGCCACAGTGCCGTGATTGCCTATGATTCACGGCTGAACTCGCCGCTTTTTGCCCGTACCGCCGCCGCGGTTCTGGCCAATATGGGCATTGAGGTTCTGCTCTACAATCAAATACGACCCGTTCCGATGCTGTCATTTTCCGTGCGCTATTTTTCGTCGGGAGCCGGAATTATGGTGACGGCCAGCCATAATCCTTCGATCTGGAACGGCTACAAGGTCTACGGTTCGGACGGTGCCCAGTTGCCTCCGGAGGCCGCCGAAGAAGTTTTGGCTTATATGAATGAGATTTTCGATGTGCGTACGGTCGATCCGGGCAATTACAATGAGCTGACGGAGCGCGGCATGATCCGTACGCCGGAATCGCTCGTCGACGAGGCTTACTATAAAATGCTCGAGAGATTGTGCCTGAATCCGGACGCGGTTCGGGCACAAAAAGATATAAAGATCGTCTTTACGCCTTTGCACGGCACCGGCACGATTCCGGTGCAGACGATTCTTGGGCGCATCGGTTTTTCCAATATTTTTACGGTGCCGGAACAGGCCGAGCCGGACGGGGCTTTCCCAACGGTCATTTCACCAAATCCTGAGGACAGGGCGGCTTTGGCTTTGGCGCTGGACCTGGCGGAACGCGTGCAGGCCGATCTCCTGCTGGCCACTGATCCCGACAGTGATCGTCTCGGTGTTGCTTTCCGCACTCCCGCCGGGGGATATGAGGTTTTGAACGGTAACCAGATCGGAATTATGCTCTTATACTATATCCTCTCATCGCTGGAAGAGCAGAAGCGTTTACCGCAGCCGTCTTTTGTGGTAAGTACTATTGTTTCCACCCGTTTGGCGAGGATGATTTGCCGGAGTTACGGCGTTGATTACATGGATGTTCTGACCGGTTTTCGCTATATCGGTGAACAGATGGAATTACTTGACTCCACCGGGAAGAGTAGCTTCCTTTTCGGTTTTGAAGAGAGTTTCGGCTATTTATCCGGGACGGCGGTGCGTGACAAAGACGCAGTCAATGCGGCTATGCTTTTTGCGGAGCTGGCGGCGGTGTGCAGACAACGGAACATCACGCTTAATGAATATTTGACCAATATTTACGAGAAATATTGCTATGCCGCGGAGCTGACGCTGTCCTATTCGGCAAGTGGTACCGACGGTATGCAGAGGATCGTTCGAACGATGGAAGCATTGCGGACGGCCGCTCCCAAGGGCTGGCCGACGATCGATCGCGGTAGCGGGCGAGAATACGCCTCGACAGGCGGAACGGCACTCCCGGAACTGACTGCCGTTGCGGACTATATGACCGGACAGCGCTATGACTTTGCCGCCGGCGTGACTGATGAGCTGCTTTTACCGAAATCCAATGTTCTTTACTATGAGTTGGCGGGCGAGGGGGTAGCTGCGAACAACTGGCTCTGCTTGCGACCCTCGGGAACTGAGCCGAAGCTGAAGCTGTACATCGGCACATACGCCCCGACGGCTGCGGCGGCCGAAGCCGAACTTACGGTTATGCGAGCCTCCGTCGAGTCTTTGATGAAGGATCTGATCGGCTAGGCTACTTTGTAAATCATGGAGTTTGTACATTTACATCTGCATACCGAATATAGTCTGCTGGACGGTGCGATTCGTCTGAAGGATCTGCCCGGAAAATTGAAAAGTCTGGGCATGAATGCCTGTGCGATTACCGACCACGGAAGTATGTACGGCTGTCTGCAGTTCTATGAGATTTGCCGCGCCAACGGAATCAAGCCGATAATCGGTTGCGAGGTGTATCTGGCTCCTCACGGCCATCGCAATAAAAACCGACCTCAGGATCGCGATCGGGCGCATTTGATACTGTTGGCCGAAAATAATATCGGCCTGCGCAATTTGAACCGCCTGGTGTCGATAGCCCACATAGACGGTTTTTATTACAAACCGAGAATTGATCGGAAATTGCTGGCGGAACACAGCGAGGGGCTGATTGGTCTTTCCGCCTGTCTGTCGGGAGAGATTCCTCAGGCGATCAAGGAGGGCAATCACGAACTGGCGCGGGAATTGGCGGCAGAGTATCAGAGAATCTTTGCTCCGGATTCATTTTTTCTGGAGTTACAGGATAACCGAATTCTGGAGCAGAAACTGGTCAACAGTGAACTGATCAAAATTGCCAGGGAGTTGGGTATCCCCCTGGTTGCAACTAACGATGCCCACTACTTAGAACGAGGGGATGCCCACGCCCATGATATTCTTCTCTGCATGCAGACCGGTCGCAGTCTCAACGATCCGGAACGGTTGCGCATGCCTACCGATGAGTTTTATCTGAAATCACCCGAAGAGATGACCGCGTCCTTTGCCCATGTTCCCGAAGCAATTCAAAATACGGTTCGCATCGCCGAGCGCTGTACGGCCGAGTTCGACTTTACTCATATGCATTTACCCAGCTTTGCGCCTCCAGACGAATTCCCCGATGCCGCCGCATATTTGCGTCACTTGAGTCTGGCGGGTTTGAACGAGCGCCTGGCGATTAACGCCGCCAAGCACGAGGCACCGGCAGCTTCACGCGAAGAATATGAGGAACGGCTAAATTCCGAGTTGAACGTGATTATTTCGATGGGGTATACGGATTATTATCTTACGGTGTGGGATTATATCCGCTATGCCAAAGAGAACGGCATAATCGTCGGTCCGGGACGCGGATCAGGTTGCGGTTCGCTGGTTGCCTGGAGCCTGGGGATTACGAATATCGATTCCGTGCGTTACCAGCTCTTCTTTGAACGCTTTTTGAATCCGGAGCGGGTAAGCATGCCGGACTTTGACGTCGACTTTTGTTATGAACGGCGTCAGGAAGTCATTGATTATGTGACCGAGCATTACGGTCAGGACAAGGTCTCGCAGGTGATCACTTTCGGTACCTTGGCGGCACGCGCCTGTGTGCGCGATGTGGCTAGAGCAATGGATCTGAGTCCGTCCGAGGTTAATGTGATTTCGGCGCTGATTCCGCAACGGTTGAATATCACGCTGGAGCAGGCGGAAAAGGAGAGTAAAGAACTGGCTCAGGCCATTCGGCAGGATCCGAAGATTCGCGAGATTTTTGAGACCGCTAAATTACTGGAAGGAATGCCGCGCCATGCCTCAACGCATGCGGCCGGAGTGATTATCTGCGCCGAGCCGATAATGGACATCGCCCCGATTGCCAGAAACGACGAGTCTCTGGTTGTTCAATACACCAAGGACTATATTGAGAGCATCGGTCTGTTGAAGTTTGATATCCTGGGTTTGCGTACGCTTACCGTTTTGCAGGATGCGGCGGACATGATTAAGCAAAATTACGGTGTGGATGTTGACTACGACAATATGCCTATGGATGACCCGGAGATCTTCCAATTGATCAGTTCCGGTGACACGGCCGGTATCTTTCAGTTGGAGAGTGGGGGCATGACCTCGTTTATGCGCGAGCTGAAGCCGTCTTCGCTGGAAGATGTAATCGCCGGAATAGCCCTATACCGTCCCGGGCCTATGGAACAGATTCCAAATTACGTTGCGGGACGACATGACCCGAGTAAAATCAAATATGATTTGCCGATATTGAAGCCGATTCTGGAGGTTACTTACGGATGTATCGTTTACCAGGAACAGGTCATGCAGATGGTCAGAGATCTGGCCGGATTTTCCTTGGGCCAGTCCGATATTGTTCGCCGTGCCATGTCAAAAAAAACACCCGAGGTATTGCAACGCTATGAGGATATTTTCCTTTTCGGCGGTAAAGATGAGAGCGGCAATCCCGTCCCCGGATGCATTAGCCGCGGAATCGGCGAAGCAATAGGACGAAAAATTTACAATGAAATACAGGCTTTTGCCGGCTATGCCTTTAATAAGAGCCACGCAACGGGCTATGCGGTGGTTACCTACCAAACAGCCTGGCTCAAGCGCTACTATCGTACTGAATTTATGGCCGCTTTGCTCAATAGCTTTTTGGGCGATTTGGGTCAGGCGGCCTGGTATATACAGGAGGCCAAAAAGAGCGATATTGCGATTCTGCCCGTCGATATCAATCGATCGCAGGTTAAGTTCAGCACCGAGAATAACGCCATTCGCTTTGCTTTGGGAGCGGTGAAGAATGTCGGTAATACGGCTTTAAAGGTTGTCGTTGCTGAGCGTGAGGAAAACGGTTCCTTTGAAAATTTTGCCGATTTCCTCCGACGTTGCACAAAGATTAACGCTCTGAATCGACGGATGATTGAGAGCCTGGTCTATGCGGGGGCGTTTGATTCCTTCGGACGTCCGCGGACACAGCTACTGGAAGTTCTGCCGGATTATATGGAAATGCTGCAGAGGTATTACCGCAATCGTCCTGAGAATCAGATCAGCATCTTTGATCTCGGCATAGAATCCTTTGACAAGGTTGAATCATTCGATGACCCGGAATATCCGGATATTGGAGAAATGCCGCTTTTGGAGAAGCTCGCCCGCGAGCAGGAAATGCTCGGTGTTTATGTTACGGGGCATCCGCTCGATGATTATCGCGAAAGCCTGGCTCTGTGGGCGGAAGCGGACAGCCTTGTTTTCAAGCAATCGTCCCAAGAAGAATCCTTGAGCGGCGGACCCGCGGAATTTGAATCGGGCGAGGCGGAGTTTTTTACTCCTCGTCGGGAACGCGTCAAGTCCCGGAACGGGGATACGTTTAAGGTCGGCGGCCTGATCATTGACCGGGATGACAGACAGACGCGCAAAGGCAACCCTATGTCCATTCTTCGAATTGAGGATCAGCTGGGAACTTTCGAAGCGCTTGTTTTTGAGCGCGGTTTGGATCGTTTCGGAGATTTGCTCAAACGCGGAGCGGTTGTCGGTCTGCGCGGAAAGATCAGCTTCCGCAATATGGAAGAGGACGGCGTACTGATACCCGACGAAGCGGTGCTTTTGCGCCCGGATCGCGAATTGAACGGACGGGATCGGGCCAGAGCGCGCCGAAAATCGGCGAAAAACGGATATTCCGAATCCGACTCCGCTGCAACGCCGCTATCCGAACCCCCGGAATCACGACCGGCAGAATACGGGACGGAGTTTGACGGCTTTCCGACGAGTGGTATGCCCGCAAACGGCGGACGCAGGGAAAAAGGCTCTCCGAGGGTGGTGGTTATTCGCCATACCGGAGAGTACAAGGATTTCCCTTGGGAACGCATTAAGGCCGCCTGCCGCTACTTCAGCGGGAATAATCGTATCTTCGTATATATTGAATCGGAAGGACGCCTGGAGCCCTTGCCACAGGGCTGTGCAGTTGCCGCTGAGGAATGCCTGGATCGCCTGGCTGCTGTCTGGGGAAGGGATAATGTGGCACTGCTGTAATTTTTTATTTCTGCCTGCTTTGCGCAACGCTGATCATCTTAACTCTCTGGCGTTGCCGAAACGGGGCAAATTGCGTTATCATTGTGAAAATATTTTGACATAAGTAAGGAGATGCAGATATATGAATCCACAGATCACATCAACTGAAGCCGGAGCAAACGAAGTCGTCTCTACGACCTATCCCGTCGGCTCCGATAAAGTTAATGTGCGCAATATCGGAATTTTGACCAGCGGTGGAGATGCTCCCGGAATGAATGCGGCTATACGTGCCGTTGTTCGGAGTGCCTTGAGTTTCGGATTGAATGTCTACGGTATTTATCGCGGTTATCATGGTCTGTGGCGCGGAGATATTCAACCCCTGAACGGTCGTTCGGTATCAGAGCGGCTACAGCGCGGTGGAACCTTCCTGATGACCGCCCGTTCGGAGACATTCAGAACCCCCGAGGGTGTTGCCAAGGCAATTTCTATGGCCAAAGTTTTTAATCTCGATGCCCTGGTTATAATCGGCGGCGATGGCTCAATCCGCGGTGCGCGGGATCTTGCCCTGAGGGGAATGCCGGTGGTCTGCATCCCCGGAACGATTGACAATGATGTGGCTTGCACGGACTATACAATCGGCTATGACACGGCAATGAATACGGCGATGGAGGCGATCGACAAACTCCGCGATACGGCTTCCAGCCATGAGCGTTGCAGTGTTATTGAAGTAATGGGTCGTGAGGCGGGATACATTGCTCTGAATGTGGGAATTTCCTGCGGTGCGGAGGTTGTGCTGATTCCCGAGCAGCCGCATGACTTTAATCGTGACGTGATCAAGCGCCTGCTTGAGTGTCGTAATCGCGGCAAAACACACTATATAGTCGTTACCGCCGAAGGTGCGGGTTCGGCCGTCGATATTGCTTATCGAATTGAAGAGAAGACCGGGATATCGGCTCGTGCAACTATTTTAGGCCATCTTCAGCGTGGCGGTAGCCCCAGTGCCAGAGATCGTCAGATGGCGAGTATCATGGGAGTTCGAGCCGTGGAGATTCTTCGTTCGGGGCAATTGAACCGCATCGTTGCCTATAAGAATGGCGATGTAACGGATGTGGATCTGCTGGAAGGCCTGAAAATGACCAAGACAATCTCAGTTGATGCAATCAGGGACTCATTGGTTATTGCCCTATAGAGCGGACTTAATTATGGAAGAAAGCGAACATACTAAATTTGAATTTTTCCCCTGGCTGAAGGAACAGATAACGGTACCGAACTTTCTGACTCTACTGCGCCTTCTTGCCATTCCTCTGATGTGCAAATATATTATCGAGGATAGTAAGCCTGCGTTAACAGCGGTAATCTTTGCCGCAATTTGGATGACCGACCTGCTCGACGGCTGGATAGCCCGCCACTTTAACCAGATAACGGATGTGGGAAAGGTCTTCGATCCTTTGGTCGATAAGCTTTTCCAAATTTCCATCGCTGTTTCTCTGTTTGTTGTTGGGCGTATACCTTTATGGATTCTGATTATTCTTGCCGCCCGCGAGCTGTTTATGATCGTTACGGGCTCGGTTTTGTGGTTTAAGCAAATCGTAATCAGCTCTAATGTCCTCGGGAAGCTCACAACCCTTTATTTGGTCGGGGTCTTTTTTGCCCTCGTTCTGTGGCCGCGGGAGAAACTAAGCTATACTCCCTGGCTTTTTCTACCCTGGTTATTGTTGTCTGTAGCTTCTTTCGTGAGCTATGGGTTGAGTCTGCTCCGGGCAAAGCGGAACCTGCAACCTGTCACTGTTGAGGCAAGTGGTAGCAAACATAAAAATGATTTGACCGCAGAGGAGGAGAAGCACATCTCCGGTCTGGACAATATTTCCGCTAAATTTCGTGAAGCCATAGAAAGAAGAAATTCCCGGGCCGGCGTTTCTCCCGATATAGAAGATGATTCCGCAAGAGAATGACGCCGTATAAGAGTCTCGAATTTGATCAGATACTTTTGCTGTTGAGTCGCAAGGCGGCCTCCAAGTCCGGAGCGGCGGCATGCCTGAAACTTTTTCCGGAGACCGACATTGAGCGAATTCGCGGTCACTTGAATGAGACTGAAGCGGCGATTTCGCTGTTGCTTAAAGGTAATATTAGCGGAATGCCGAACTTTCCGGAAGTTGCGGAATCGGCGGATTATGCCGCAACCGGAGTATGCCTGAGTTGCGCTCAGCTTTTGCAGATATCCCGATTCCTAAGTGCGGTTTCCCAAGTCTATCGTTACTTGCCGCCGCTTGACCAACGTCTCGAGGATACGGTCCGAGAACCGGTCTACAAAATTATTGCGACACTTTCGCCTTTACCGGAATTAGAGCGGATTATTTCCCGTTCGGTGGAAAATGACGAGCGGCTGAGCGATGCGGCAAGTCCTGAATTGGCTGCAATCCGTCGCCGGATTTCCCGTACGGAATCCAAGGTGCGTGACTTTATGGCTGATCTCGTCCGCCGTCGACCGACCGCGTTGCAGGAGAGTATCGTTACACAACGGGCCGGGCGTTTTGTCGTACCGGTTCGCCGTGAGGCTCAGCAGGATATACCCGGAATAATTCATGATACGTCGGGTAGCGGCCAGACGCTCTTTATCGAGCCGATGGGTGTGGTGAATCTGAACAATGAGATACGCCGCCTGCGGGGAGAAGAGGAGGCGGAGACGGAGCGGATTTTACAGGACCTGAGCAGTCGCGTGGCGGCGGGGGCGGACAGAATCATTTCCGATCAGAAAACAATGAGCATCCTGGATCTCATTTTTGCCCGGGCACGCCTGGCTCTGGAGCAGAATGCCCAGCGCCCGCAATTGAATACCGAAGGCAAAATCCGTCTGGTGGTAGCACGCCATCCCTTGCTTGATCCGACTACGGTCGTTCCGATAACACTCGAGCTGGGCTATGAAAATCGTGCTCTTTTGATTACGGGACCGAATACCGGTGGCAAAACGGTAGCCCTCAAGACCTGCGGCCTTTTGACATTAATGGCGCAGTCGGGCCTCTTCATTCCCGCCGCCGAACATTCGGAGATCGCGGTGTTCAAAAAAATTCTGGTCGCGATCGGTGACGGGCAAAGCATCGCCGAAAGTTTGTCGACGTTTTCCGCGCACATCAAGCAGTTAAATAACATGTGTCGGGAGGCGGATGAATTCACCTTAATTCTCGCCGATGAGTTGGGCTCGGGCACTGATCCGCGCGAGGGCGCGGCTCTGGCTCGGGCTGTCTTGGAATATTGGTATGCGGCCGGCGCGACGATCATAGCGACAACCCACTATAGTGAATTAAAGTACTTTGTAATGAATACCCCCGGCTATGCCAATGCCAGTTGCGAATTTGACGGCGAAACGCTCAAGCCGACCTATAAATTGCTGATGGGCATACCGGGTACCAGTCATGCGGTCGAAATTTCACGACGTCTGGGTCTGCCAGAGAGCGTACTCACCCGTGCTACGACCCTGCTGGATACTACAGAGCTGGAGACCGAAAGGGTATTGCAGGAGGCAATTCGCTTGCGCTATGAGTCGGAAAATGCTTTAGAGAGGGCAAAAGAGGCCGAAGAGACGGCACGGAGAGCCAGAGTGAAGGCCGAAGCGCAGCTCGAGCAGTTGCGCGAGAACCGCCGGGAGATTTTAAATCAGGAGCGGGAGAAAATTCGCAGCGACTACCTCCGCGGTCTCTCCGAACTTGACGAACATTTGAAATCCCTGCGCAGTGATGAGTATAGAAGTCGCGAGGAGACTCTACGCCAGACCGAGCAGATCAGACGTGTCGTCGGGCAGGAGTTGAATACCCTGGAAAGTGAAATCGGTCGGGCGACTTTGCGGCGGGATATATCCGGTACGAAACCATCCGAATTGATTGTCGGAGAAATGTATTACGCGCCCGGAATCGGATTCACGGGAGTGTTGACCTCCGAACCGGATAATAAAGGCAATTGCGCACTTAGCCGAGGAGGATTGAGGATAATCGTCCCTGCAGAGGACCTGCGTCTGCCGGATCCGAATCAGGCGTCCCGACAGAGCGCTACGGACACTGCGGCGCTCAGCGATTATTATCGACATAAAGCGGCTTTGCGTGATTCCGGCTCCTCCGCCGTCGAGTCCGCCTCGGCAAGTCGAAACAGACAGCGCAAATCCCGCTCTCGAACTCGGGGGACGGCTGAACGCGCTCTGCCGGGAGAGCTGATGCTGATCGGCAAGACCGTGGAAGAGGCTCTTATTGAATTGGATCGCTACATAGACAGGGTAGCGTTGAGCGGCCTAAATGTCCTGCGCATAGTGCACGGCAAAGGTAGCGGCATTTTACGCAACGCGGTACAGGCGGCTTTACAAAAAGATCCGCGGGTAAGCAATGTGCGTCTTGCCCCGTATGGGGAAGGGGACAGCGGAGTTACCCTCGCCGATTTTACATAGTTAAAATGCATATTGGAGGTATGTATGAATATACACGTATTTGAAGAGCAATATCAGATCGATCGGGTCGGAGCATTACTGGTGGCGGCACAGGTATTGAGGAAGCCCGACTCGGTGCTCGGCTTTGCCACGGGTTCAACGCCGCTCGGTATCTACAGGCAAATGATTGAGATGTACAGAGACGGACTGGTTGACTTCAGTCATTGCCACACATTCAACCTGGACGAATACTACGGTTTGGCGCCCGACCACGAGCAGAGCTATGCTTATTACATGTGGAATAATCTGTTCACTGATTTGGAATTAGATGCTGAACAGGTCAATTTGCCGGACGGTCTGGCGGAGGACCCTGAGGAGGAGTGTTGGGAATACGAGGAAAAAATTGCCGATCTCGGCGGCATAGATTTTCAGATCCTGGGAATCGGTCGCAACGGCCACATAGGTTTCAATGAACCCGGTCCGATTTTCGAGGCTCATACGCATCTGGTTGATTTGACGGCGGACACGCGCGAAGCCAATGCACGCTTTTTCGATAATCCGGAGGAAGTTCCGTCGCAGGCGCTGAGCATGGGAACGGGATCGATTATGAGGGCGAGGGAGATCGTCCTGATTGCCACCGGTAGTGAAAAAGCCGATGCGGTTGCCGATATGGTTAACGGACCGATCGATCCTGCCTGTCAGGCCAGTATTCTGCAGTGCCATCCTACCGTGACGATTTTGCTGGATCAGGCGGCGGCGGCGAAACTTTAAAACCCGGATTAAGATCCGGATAAAAAGAAGCCGGCTGTCACTGTAGCCGGCCTCGGGTGGTGGACTTGAAGGGGCTCGAACCCTCTACCTCTGCGTTGCGAACGCAGCGCTCTCCCAGATGAGCTACAAGCCCGTCACTCACCGCTTGAAGATTATACCAGTAAACCCTAAAATGTAAAGTACTGTGGCAATAGGAGAAGGTTATGGAAGACAAAAGTCAGACGTTAAGTATGTTTGAGGTGATCGGACCCTGCATGATAGGACCCTCCAGTTCACATACAGCCGGGGCTTTGCGCATTGCGTTGATAACGAGTAAGTTGCTTAATGCACCGATCACAAAGGCGGAATTTACGGTCTATGCCTCCTTTGCCGACACACTGGAGGGGCACGGTACGGATCGCGCACTGGTCGCGGGGCTCCTGGGTTTTGAAGCGGACGATATCAGGATTCGCGACTCAATCAAAATTGCCGAATCCCGCGGAATTGATCTGACCTTCGTGAAAGACACGGAAACACATGTGCCGCATCCGAATACGGTCCGTATCAGAGTCGAGACCGAAGGAGGAGGCAGTCTGTCGATTATGGGTTCGTCATTGGGAGGTGGGGCTGCAGAGGTAAACCGCCTCAATGACTTCTCTGTGGAGATGAGCGGAAATTATCACACACTTGTGGTTTTACACCGTGATTCACCGGGGGTAATGAGTCGGGTCACTGGTCTGCTGGCAACTAAAGGAATTAACATAGCCTTTATGCGATTGTATCGCACTCAGCGCGGACGTGCGGCCTGTGCAATTATTGAAGTGGATCAGTACCCCGGAGAGGACATAGCTGTCGAATTGATGCAAGCGGCTATGGTCGGAGAGGTTTATATTGTTCCGCAAATTGCCGCTGAATTACCGGCGCCGGCGACAGAGGCTGGAGAGGCGGAACTTGAAAGTCTGACCGATGAATTACGCAAACGTCTGGCTATTCCTGTGGAATTAAATGAATATTTCCAAAACCACAGCCTTACCTCGGGATGCCAGATGCTTGAATTAGCCGAGCGGTTCAGTTGTTCGTTGGGGACGATCATTATGGCGCGTGAGTTGCAATTGACGGAAGTTTCTTTCCCGGATGCGGTACGTAAATTGCGGCGGATCTGGCAGGTTATGTCTGAGAGTGTAGCCACCGGCCTGGCTGAGCCGATACCGACGATGGGAGGCTTGATCGGGGGCGGCGCGGCAAAAATGCGTGATTATTCCGCAGCGAATTTGCCGGTCAGCGGCGCATTATGGGGACGTCTAATGGCGGCGGCTTTGGCTGTTCCGGAAGTTAATGCAGCTATGGGTCTGATTGCGGCTGCTCCGACTGCGGGTGCGGCGGG
>JAAZIX010000031.1 GCA_012800655.1 Clostridiaceae bacterium
ACAGACCCATCTTCGACAGCTCAACCCGACTCTGCGTCTGTAGTTTGTCCAGATTTTTAGCATTGAATCGCGCCTGATAGACGTCATAGCCGGCCAGACCGTCGCCCTGATAGGCATGCCATTTGATTCGCGCACTGCCGTTGTTAAACACATCTTCGCCGCGCACCGCGACCAGGAGATGTATATACCTATCCTCCGGTAAGTTGTCGTACCTTGTGAAATCCACAACCGGAGGCGTGACCCGCCCGTCGTAGAGGAATGACCCCATCGCTATTCCCGCCTTATCGGCCTGATCGACGAGCTCTGTGTCATATTCGGTCTGGCGGGCGGGATACGCGCTTAACAAGTCCCGAGCACTGCTGAAAATCACGGCATCGGTAGGAATGCCGGGCGCCTCTCCGGAAAGATCGGGCAGGGAGCGCCCCTTCATGCCTATAATCAGCTTATCCGGCGCTTGCGGTTCCGCGGCGGTCGGAATCTCCTGAGTCACGGATTGCGACCAGGTGCTCTCATTATTCCATTTATCCCAGGCCGAAACCCAATACTTGTAAGTGCATCCGAGCTCCAACTGCGTGTCGAAATAAACCACATCCGGCGCAACCGAGTCTTCGACTTTTTTCACCGCGTGGTTGCCGCCGTTTAGATTGACGAAGTTGTAAGTGGCGGGAAAATTAACGATGTAAGGCGGCGATTCGGGCGGCGGTGTCGGCTCGACACCGGGCGGCAGGGTAGGGGTAGGGGTAATTATCTTAGTGAATTTTATATTGGCCAGGGGTTCCGGGGTGCCGAAAGGACGCGCGCCTACCGACTTGGAACGATAAATCGTCAGACGCACCGTATCCGAGGTCGCCGCAAAGATGGGCAACGCCACGCCGCGTTTTCCGGGATTATTTTGAATTCCGTATTGCAGAGCCTGCCAGGTCACATCCGCTTCCGCCGGGGTTTGACCCGCATAATCGGAGAGTAGCGGGTTGGAGACCGACGGTCCGTTCGGCGGGGTTATTTTCTCAACCTTTATTTTATGCTCCGCGGAATATTCGCTCTGACGACCGAAGATATCTATCGAATAGACGCGGTACGTCGCCGTGCGACCGTTATCGACCTCGTCTTCAAAAAATACCGGCGACTGGAAAAGGATCTCCGTTTCATCCAGCATACTGCTGATGACCACGGGCACATCGCTGACGCGGGTAAATTTATTCTCGCCGTCCAGACGTCGTTCGACATGGTAGCCGCTGATGATTTTCAATTCGTCCTCGTTTGTGGTCTCCTGCCAACGCAGGCTGACCAGACCGTCCACCCCGAAGCCTTCGAGCTTCTCGGGGCGCGATAATTCGATCGGCTTGCCGGTCGTGAGCGACATGGTTTTTACCACGCCGTTCGATAGAGTAAACCGGTACAGAATCTCAGTTCCGGGCGCCAGCTTCAGCGCCTTTATGTCGTCGCGCACCAGGAAGCCGTTTTTCTCGGCGAAATCGCTGTCCGTCACGCTCTTGTTGATTATTTGCTGCCGCGCGGCCACAACTTCTTCGGCTATTTGACGTCTCTTCTGCTCTTCCGTCAACGTATCCTCTTCCCCGGTCAGCGGCTCGCCGATATCGTCCACACCCATAGGTCTTGTCGACGGATTGACACTATATGCTTTCCGCGCAAAGGAACGGATCGCCGACTGTTCGTGTCTGCCGTTGGGCTGGCGTCCCATAACAGTGATCGGCTGTGTGTTGATGATGTCGGTCTCCGGAACACGCGCGTCGATTCCGTCGGGAATGACGTACTGATCCTTTTTCTGCTCCTCAAAATCCTTTTTACCGCTGATAACATGCGGTTTTTCGGTATATCCTCTGTATACGGTTTTGCGGAACTGCTCCGCGCTCATACCCAGAGTAGTCAATTTCTCCTTGCTCAGATTTGCCGCCTTGTACAGCGAACTGTTTTCATCAGAGTCGTCACCTTCCAAGTGCGAGGCGCTGGAGGCCAAGTTATTCCCGATCAGCGTCGTCTTGCCGTTGATTATCCGTTCCAGACGATAACCGTCCGCCGGCAACCAATCGCATTCGGGGATCATGTGCAAAATCACCTGCTCATTCGTCTGCCACACGCCTTTGGTATTCAACATCGGCTCTAAGATCTCGAGAAGTTTATCGCCCGGCGGAGCAAGCAACTTCCCCAGATGTTTTCTTAAGGCGATGATCTGCTTGATACGTTCAGCCAGTATGTTTTTGGCGTTTTCATTGGTATCCGGCTTCGGTGTCGGAGTCGGTGTTGGGGGCACGGTGGGCTTTGGGGTCGTAGTGGGTTTCGGTTTCGCGGTAGGTTTCGGGGTCGCAGTGGGTTTCGGAGTTGGTTTTGGTGTCGGCGAAGTTGCCGGAGTCACGGTAGGTTTCGGTTTCGCGGTGGGCTTGGGCGTCGGCGAAGCTGTCGGAGTCACGGTAGGTTTCGGTTTCGCGGTAGGTTTCGGAGTCGCGGTGGGTTTCGGAGTCGCGGTGGGTTTCGGGGTCGGTGTGGCCGCCGATGTCGGAGTGGGTTTCGGAGTCGGAATCGGCGTCGGCGTTATCTCCGGCAATTCGGGCTCTTCGTCCTTACCGAGTAGCGGCAGGGCATCGATCGCCGACTGGTCGCCCTCATGTTCCGCTTCCAAAGCCTCTAACTGCTCCAGTAGTTCGCGCAGAGCATTCAGTGCCATCCTCGAATCGATAATCTCCTTGATATCCTCTGCTTCGAGCAGTTCTTCGGCTATCTTCGGATTACTCAACAATATTTCGGCATCGAGAATGCGACTGTGGAGCAGTTCTTCCAAAGTCTCCGGTTTCGCCGGATCTTTCTCGCCCAAAGTATAGGTACGATTCGGCAAATAGGAATAAACGTCCTTTCCCAAGTTACATCCGATCAACGATAGGACTGGCTGGAGAAAGGTAATTGCGAGTAAAAACAGTGACAGACCCCGTCGTAAACCGCTGATTTGTTTGGTTTTGCCGTTGTTGGAGTTTCGAGGGCAGTTTTGCTTCGTTATATTGCGCATGTTGTTAGCCTCCTTGAGTGTTTCCCTTTGGGTATGCGATACGGAATGTTTAATTGGGATTGGCACTACGTGCCAATTTATCACTAATAGCGTTAAAAAAGCGTTAAAACGGCACCTGCCGGGTATGTTCCCGACGGGTGCCGTTGTATTATAGTTGCGATGTTCACCTCCGCTACCCGGCACTGAACAGTGCTTTGTCGGCGCTGCTTTCGGCAACTTTGCAGGTTGTGTCCAGCCGTGGACTGTTGACGAAGCTGACGTAGTCGCAATAGTTGCAAATATGCCGATAGGGACTTAAGTCGGATGCTCTAACAATGGTTTTTCGGTGTTTTTGCCGTTATTTTTGGCGAACAATCAGCTTCGACAGGGAGGGGGAATCGCCGGCTTCGGCCTCAGTCTACAA